>JBGSQO010000011.1:0-8612 GCA_041738055.1 Filomicrobium sp. | reverse complement strand
AGCACGCCACCCTGGCCGGCCTTGATCAGGTTGACCGGCGTGATGGGCTCGCCGGCGATGATCGGCGCCCGCGCAATCGAGCCGGCCAATTCATGCACCGCCGAGCCGCGCTCGGACGTGATGAGGCCGGGGCGCACGCCGTCGCGCGGCCACTTCTGCCAGGTGAAGTGATGCTCGCTGACCATCTCGCCGAGGCCGATGTCCTTGGCCGCGACCAGCACCTCGGTGGCGTTGACGACCACCTGCTGCGTCTTGGTCTGCGGCTTCTGGTTGACGACACCCTTCATGAGTACGAAGGCGCCGATACCAGCGACGGCCGCCACTGCTAATCCGATAACCTGAGCTTTCTTCATCGCGCCAATGGTCCTTCCGGCCCTGAGGGCAGTTCCCTCGATCTTCGAGCAGATGGTGCGCGATAAACGTCAATGTGGGGTTAACCGCCGTAGAAATCTGGCGCGACGGCGCACTCGCGGGCGCCGTCGTGGAATTCAGATCGATTGAAGGACTGATTCGGACAGGCTTCAGCCGGCCATGACCAGGCTGTAAAGCACCGTCTTCGGGAAGGCGACCAGGGCGCCACCGGCGATGGCCACGCCGTAGGGAATGCCGCCGTCCTTGCCATAGAGCCGCAGTGCCCAGCCGGGCAGCGGCAAACTGGTGGCGGGCACGAAATTGCGATAGACGAGCACGGTCAAGGCCAGCGCTCCGCCGAAAACAGCGGTATAGAAGAGATACATCGTCATGGGCGCAAAACCGACCCACAGGCCGGCCGCGGCGATCAGCTTGGCATCTCCGCCGCCCAGTATCCGGGCCGCAAACAGTGCAAAGCAGACGGCGAGCAGAATACCGCCAGCCGCCAGGTGATTGCCGAATTCCTGCCAGGACAGTCCTGCGAGCGGGGCGACGACGAGAAACCCCGCAATGAGCACGAGCGAGATCCAATTGGGGATCTTCATCGTCACGACATCGCTCATGGCCGCCAGGATCATGGCCAGGGGAAACACGAACAGCAGGGTATACGCCAACAACGCAAGGTCCTCCACGGCCATACGGGCCACCATAAGGCGGATGCTGCCCGATTTGCCTTAATGCAGCGTTAACGTCGACGCCGGCTCAGCCGGTCAAACGGCACAGCCTGCGCCGACGGGTCAGAGCCAAGCCCCGACCGAGTTGAAGATCGCGTCGAGGGCCGGCGGAATGAGTTCCAGGCTGCTGATGATGCCGAGCGCGATCATCACGGTGATGACGCCGTACTCGATCGAGACCTCGCCGCTTTCCGCCTGCAGGATGCGCCTCAGCGCAACGTTCATTTCAGTTGTCATGACTCACCCGATCTCTCACCCGACAGGCTTGCTGGCCACCAGGCACGCGTGCGCCCCCAGCCAAGCTCCCTTGTTTCAGATCAAATCTAGGGGGCATTTCTTAACGGCCGGTACTGGATTTAACCGCCACCGCGATCAACGGCGGAGATATAAGCATTTTTATCAACAATGCATTGCGCCGATAATCGCAAAGCCGAATATTACGTTGTGCGGCGGTAAATTGCCGTTGTGCCCGCTCCTGCCGATCGCGCACGCAAAAAAGCCACCCGATGCGCTGCACCGAGTGGCTCTTGTCTCAGGCTGGTCGAGCGCCGATCCGGCCGCGCCCTCCTTGCCTTGCGCCGATTAGAGGGCGCCGACGACGTCGCCGCCGAACAGGGTGTTCAGGGCGGCCTGCAGGTCGCCGAGCGAACCGATGATGCCGACGCCGACGATGGCGGCGATCAGGCCGTACTCGATAGCCGTTGCGCCCGACTCGTCCTTGAGGAAGGAAACTGCGATCTTCATGACAACTCTCCCAACTGTGGTGTGTGTGCTCTACTCTCAGTGATCCGCCGGAGATCTCGTCTCTCGTCCGGATTGAGGCCAAGATAGGCCTCCAGACCCTAATCGCGAGTTAATTCTGGAAATACCCCATTCATTATCGTCGATGCCGATGGAAGATAGACAACAAGTCGTCAAACCCCGCCCCACGAGCAATTGAATATAGTCGCGCGAAATATCGGCGCGCCAAAACGAAAAAACCCCCGGGTGCTGGATGCACCCGAGGGCCTTTGGATCGATCTGCGGTCCGTCAGCCTATGCTGCAGGCCCCGTGATCGGTGCGCCGATTAGAGGGCGCCGACGATGTCGCCGCCGAACAGGGTGTTCAGGGCAGCCTGCAGGTCGCCGAGCGAACCGATGATGCCGACGCCGACGATGGCGGCGATCAGGCCGTACTCGATAGCCGTTGCGCCCGACTCGTCCTTGAGGAAGGAAACTGCGATCTTCATGACAACTCTCCCAACTGTGTTTGCGTGCTCTACTCTCAGTGATCCGCCGAAGATCTCGTCTCGCGTCCGGATTGAAGCCAAGGTAGGCCTCCGGATGCTAACCACCAGTTAATTCGCACAACACCCGATTCATTCTCGTCGACACCGAATGAAATTGGATAAAAAGTCGTCAAACCCCGTCCCAAAAGCAATTCACGTTATCCGCTCAGGGGATTGGCACGCCAAAACGAAAAAACCCCCGGGTGCTGGATGCACCCGGGGGTCTTTGGGTCGATCCGCGGTCGCTCAGCCGATGCTGAGTTCCGCGATCGGTGCGCCGATTAGAGGGCGCCGACGACGTCGCCGCCGAACAGGGTGTTCAGGGCAGCCTGCAGGTCGCCGAGCGAACCGATGATGCCGACGCCGATGATGGCGGCGATCAGGCCGTACTCGATAGCCGTTGCGCCCGACTCGTCCTTGAGGAAGGAAACTGCGATCTTCATGACAACTCTCCCAACTGTGGTGTGTGTGCTCTAACTCTCTAGTCCGTCCGAGGTTCTCGTCTCGTGTCCGAACTGAAGCCAATCTAGCCGCCACCTGTTAAGACGAAGTAAAAGCGACAAGAAGATGGACGGTTATACCTTGCATAACCATGAACAGCTGAAGCATTAATCGTTAATGGCCAATGTATAGTCAAGCAACCAGCAAAACATAAGCATGGCGAAGCACAAATCACAGCACCCAGCGCCGAAGTGTCTGCCACAAGTTGGGGGTTAATTAGATATTGACGCGGCCGATACTCAAGGCGGCAGTCGGCGTTCGACACCTCGCTGACGAAGAATTTCCGTCAATCCGCATCGCGCGTGTACCAAAGTTCAGCCCCAAAGACTGAGGAGAGCCCGCCCCGTCGTCGGTCGGCCCAGGGAAACGTCACCGGGCGCGCCGAGGGAGCCGATCCGTCGCCTTCCAGCTCTCGCATCACATCGGGCCGCGCATTTGCACTTCATTCATCATTTGCTGGCCTAATCGGCTCGAACTCCATAAGGGGGAAGGATCTCATGCCGATCATCTGCGCTCGCCCGCGCTCCACCAGCATCGCCGCAGCGGTCGCCGCCGCAGCGCTCACTCTGGCACTGGCCGGCTCGGCCGCCGGCGCCGATCTCATCGTGCGCTACGACCAGTCCCAGCTCCTGCGCATGCCGCGCCCGGTGAGCGAGGTCATCATCGGCAATTCCTCGATCGCCGACGTTTCGGTCCAGGGCAACAATATGCTGGTCGTCACCGGCAAGACGTTCGGCGTGACCAACATCATCGCGCTCGACGCCGAGAAGAACGTCATCCAGGACCAGCGCGTGATCGTGCAGCGCGACGATGCCCGCGTGGTCAACCTGCACAAGGGCAGCCAGCGCCAGTCCTATACCTGCTCGCCCAACTGCACGCCGACCATCACCATCGGCGACGAGAACGGCTACTTCGAGCTCATCTCCAAGCACTCCCGCTCGAAGACGAGCTTCTCCGAGAGCGGCTCCGACCAGGGCAGCGGCGGTGGCGGCGGCGGCGGCGGCGGACAGTAATCTCCCGGCCCGGTGCCCGAATGGGGAGCATCGAGCGCCAGAACGACACTATAATACCGTCCCGTCGATGTTTCGACACAGGGTCTGTTCGGTCGGCGGGACGGTATTGTCTCTTGTTTGCGCCTTCCGACACTCGTTCCGAGAGCCGGCCGGAAGGCGCGGACTACCGAGAGGTGTGTCACAACTTCTGCGGGTTGGTATAAGAAGCCCCGCGGTCGTGCTGCGGGGCTTTTCCTTGTCGAGGATCAGCAAACCGCCGTCCTTCTCCCAAGCGGCTATCCTGCCGACAGAGTTAGCAAAATCTGAAATACGTTGTTTTCTGATTTACCACGCGAACAGGTTTCGGCTTTGAGCAATATTTGATTCACTTCCCTGGTCCTAGATTGGCGGCAGTTGACCTCAGTCGGATACGGGCCACCGCCATGCGTAACATCTTCCTCCACAGGCCGCTCTCGGCTCTCCAGACTGCCGGCCGTCAGGCCCGGCGGTTCGCTGGCTGCCGCCGCGGCACCACCGCCATCGAGTTCGCTCTCGTGGCCATCCCCTTCTTCATCTTCGTCTTCGGCATCATCGGCATCTCGCTGCACCACTACATCACCAACTCGCTCGAGAACGCCGTCGATGTCGCCGCGCGCAAGGTCCGCACCTGCCAGGCGCAGAAGGGTAACGTCACCGTTTCGCAGTTCAAGGACATGGTCCACGCCGAAGCGAGCGGCATGATCGACAAGTCCAAGCTGCGCATCCTGATCCAGAAATCGAGCAACTGGGCGGACATCAATCCGGCCGACTGTGTCGATGGCAGCGGCGTCATGACCAACGGCACGGGCGGCGACGGGGACCTCATTTCCCAGCATGCCGGTGGGGCTGGCGACGTCGTCGTGCTCACGGCCTGCTACGAGTGGGAACTCGCCCAGAAGCTCAGCTTCTTCAACATGGGCGACTTGTCCAACGACTCCGCCGTCATGCGCGCCGCCACGACTTTCCGCACCGAGCCGTGCTCGTAAGGAGATCGGATATGACCCGCGCCACCCCCACGAACTCTGAGAGGCTCCCCGCCATGTCCGCCCCTGCCGCGCGTTCTCGCGCCACCACGTTCGACCGCTTCCGCGCCTGCACCGCTGGCATCGCCGCCGTCGAGTTCGCCCTCATCGTGCCCATCATCCTCTTGATGATGGTCGGCGCCATGGAGATGTCGCGTGCCATCAACATGGATCGCCGTCTGTCGACGGTGTCCTCGATGATCGGCGATCTCATCTCGCGCGAGAAGGATATGGGCACCAATCCGATCACGACTCTCACAGGGATGACCGAAGCGATCGAGCACGTCATGAAGCCGTACGACCCGGCCAAGCTGACGCTCGAGATCTATCCGGTCATGGGCTTCGGCACCGACGGCACGGATACCCGCCTCTATGCCCCCTCCTACAAATACGCCAACGGCAACGTCAACGTCGACCAAGCCCGCTGCACGCCCTACTCGTTGACCAGCGGTCTCGTCGGCCCCGGCGGCAGCGTGATCGTCGTCAAGGGCACCTACGAGTACGAGGCCTCCTCGTTCGCCAGCTGGGCCTTCGACGATGCATCCTGGACCGACGGCTCGACCCACAGCCCGCGGCATGCCTGCGTCGACTTCCAGGACAACAACTGCGTCGTGACCTGCAACTAATCAGCGCACGTCGACTTACGTGTTGTAGCGGGCGCCCGGCAATGGGTCGCCCGCTTTTTTTATTCAGGCACAATTCTTTCGCCAGAATTACGCCGTTCAATCACCGCTTATCTTCGCCGCCAGTAGAACACACTTGCCGCAAAACCCCTGATTGATGCGTCTTGCTCCCGCTCGAAACCCCAGCCTATGGTTCCCGCAACACAGAACACTGTTGCATCGAGGCATACGGACGAAATGGGCAGGCGATCAGAACATTCGGCGGAAGAATTGCGTGAGATGATCCTCACGGCAGCCTCGGACTTGATCCTGACCCACGGACTTGCCGGCATTTCCGCCAGAGAGATTGCCCGCAAGATCGACTACTCGCCGGGCACGCTCTACAACGCTTTTCGCAACCTCGACGACGTGATCCTGACGATCCAGGCCCGCCTGCTGGACGCCCTCGACGCGCGCCTTGCAGACCTGCCTCTCGATGGGGATCCTCACGCTGATATTCAGCGCATAGCCACAGCCTACGTCGCCTTCACCCATGAGAATGCGCGGCTGTGGAACCTCTTGTTCGAGCACCATCTTCCGCCGGGAACTCCCGTTCCGGACTGGTACCGGTCCAAGCTCGACGGGCTCATGACGCGGCTGGAGAACGCGTTGAAGCCGTTGATGGCGAACGGCGGGCCTGATGTGACCCGACGCGCGGCCGGCGTGTTGTGGGCCAGCGTGCACGGCATCACGTCTCTTTCGACGGCCGACAAATTGACCAACGTCACGCGAGAAACGGCCGACGCGCTGGTCTCCGACCTGATTTCACGATACCTGGATGGTATTGCACGCAGAGCTTGAGATGCGGCTCGGCACGTCGACAGGGCTGCGCCTACTTTTCCTGAACGACGTTTTTGATCACATTTCCGCTATCGCTCCGCCCATTCGCAATCGAGCCGGTCACGATATCACTGGCCGAATTATCCGCCGCAACGGGGGCGATGGCCCCGGAGGCACCCAGTCCGATGCGATCGGCAATCCCACCGAACCATCTGTCCTGCGGCAGCAGTCGACCATTCAGACCGATCCAGAGATCCTTGGAGGCAACCGCGGTCAAGAACGGCTGCGGCGAGGGGGCGGCCATGAACACGATGACGGCGGCGGCCAGCATGGCCAGACTGGTTGCCGGCCGCGCCCCGTCGAACAGCTTCAGGGCGGTGCCGAACGACTGCTTAAGCCGATTGTCCATGAAGTCGACCGAGTACATTTCGTCGAGCAGCAGGTGGACGAGATAGCCGATCACCATGAAGCCGCCGCCGAGCCAGGCGACGCCGGAATGCTGGCCCAGCACGTCCTTGAACAGCACGATCGTCAGACCGCCGCAGAATGCTGCCGCCAGCAGCGAATGCCAGATGCCGCGGTGGACGGCGAAATAGTGGAAGAAGGCGTGCATCCCATAGCGCACGAAAATCAGCGAGCCGAGCCATAGGACCCACAATTCCACAACCGAGAAGTGTGGAGCGCACAAGAATAACACGCAGAAGGATGCAAAAACGCCAATTCCGGAGAACAGAATGCTGCTGGCCCGCGAATCGCGCAGGTCGATATCCGGCAGGATCGATCCCGCGACGCCCGCCAGCGTCACGGCCACCAGACTTTCCGGCCCGATGACGTCGGCTGCCAGGGTCAGCGTGGCCAGGGCCCCGGAAACGACCGTGCCGACGGCGATGTGTGTTGCGTAATTGGCCATGATCGTTCGGCGCCCCAGTTGATGGTTCGGATGCCGACGACTTCAATCCGATTCGCGCCCCCGACGTGAGCGATGCGGCGAGCCCAGATGTTGAAAAGCGGTGGCATACGCCTCCCGGTGCCAAGTCCTACTGCCTGACGACGATCGAGGCCGGGCGGCGGCGCTCATAGCCCGCCAGCACGCGCCGGGCCTTCACCACCACCGAATCGGCGATCGCCGCATGGCCTTCCGCTGTCGGGTGGAAGGCGCCCGAGTAGGTCGAGGCGAGCAGCAGCTGGAACCAAGACAGGCTCTCGAGTTTCAAGACCTTCTGGAGCAGCGAGCCAGCGACGTGGAAATTACCCGTCAGAAACGCGTCGTTGGGCGTGCGGAACCAGCGCTGGCGCTGCGCATAGGGGCGGTAGTCGGCCGGGCTGTAGGGCACCCACTGGCCATCGATGCGCCGCGGCAGGCGCAGGTCGTCAGCCACTGAGAAGGCGTTGCGCGTGTAGCCGGCACAGATCCCCCGGCCGACGAACAGCGGGCGATGCCCGTCGACGAACGTCCAGCCGTGCATGGAGGAGCTGCGCCGCATGATGTCGTAGAGCTTGTCGGAAACGGAGATCCCTTCCTGCGCCCGCTTCGAACTCAGCGCGAAGTCCTGCACGACCTCCATGCCGGCGGGCCCGTCCGGGCAGACCTTGGTGCCGTCGCCCAGCACCGCCAGTTCCGGATAGGCGGTCAGCACGATGCGGTCGCTCTCGTCCCACGGCACGTGCAGAATGTTGTGGATCGCCCGGTTCAGCGCCTTGTAGCGATCATCGAGCAGGCCCAGCGCGCTCCTGGCCTGCAGCGCGCCATGCACCTGCCCGACCCAACCACCGAGTTGCTTCAGCAATGACTGATCGACGATGATGGCATTGGCGAGCAACCGGGCGAAACCGATGTCGTTGCCGCCGATCGAGACCATCACGAGATCGATCTTGCGGGCCTTCTCGGCCGGGCACTTGTTGAGCACCAGCCCCCGCAGCGCCTCCAGCGCGCCACCCATGTGATAGGCCTCCGGCAGGTCCTGGGGGACCGAACGCGCCTTGCCGCACTGCTCCTCGGCGGCCGCCGAGATCTGTGACAGGTCGGGCGGGTTGGGCACCCATTCGTTGCCCTTGTAGCGCAGGAACAGCCCGTTGATGACCTCGGCGCCCGAGCAGGCGAGCCCGACATAGGTGACGGCGCGGTGGTCGTCCTCAATGGCGAGTTGCAGCGCCGCCCTCAATTGGTGCGAGTACAGCGAGCGGTGGCAGGCCTGATCGATCCAGCGCGCGCTCTCCGACAGGAACGCCGGGTCGCCGATGCGCTGCCAGCCGCCGCTGCGGG
>JBGSQO010000004.1:0-4931 GCA_041738055.1 Filomicrobium sp. | reverse complement strand
TGCCGAGGTAGTCGTTGGTGCACCAGACGGTGATTTCGCGCGGCGCGTCGGCGGTCTTGAGCGAGGTGCCGACGTGATCGGCGGCCGGAAACGCCCCGCAGCGCCGTTTCAGGTCGGCGAACACGCGGTAGCGGCCTTCCTGATGCAACTGGGCAATCGCCTCGTCGAAGTGGTGCGCGTAGCTGGTCATTGGTTGCCTCCCATCAGTGCCGGCACCAGCGTGGCGCCGTTATGTGTTGTCAGTGTTTCGAGGTCGCGGGGTCGCATCGGCTGCAGCGAGGCCGCATCGATGCCGGAAGAGGTGTCGGTGGCGGACGGCTCGTGTCGCGGCGCAGCCCACGTCCACAGCGCCGCGTCGGGGATCGGCAGTACCAGGAACCAGTGCTCCAGGACGGCGAGCGCCAGGAGCCCGGCGACCAGCATGCCCGACGTTAGAGCGAACGCATCGCTCGAGGCTGCCAGCGCCGCGCTGCCGAGCTGCCAAGCGACGATGGTGCCGGCGGTGACGCTCAGCGGGAACAGGGCGTTCATGGCGCGCTTGCGGAAGTAGGTCTTCAGGTAGCCGAGGTGGGCGGGCATGAGCTCGTCGGACAGGTTCGGCACGCCGAGGAAGATGTTGAGCTTGGCCGACAGCCGCATGACCCACAGCACCAGGAAGGTCGCCGCCGCTGTCTGGTTGGCCGCGCCCCAGGTCAAGGCGATGAGGGCCACGGCCGTCAGCGCGATGGCGATCTCGTGGGTGATGAGGGTCGCGGTCGCCAGACCAAACCGCTCGAAGCCACGGGCACCGGCCGGACAGGGCGCCTTGCGTGGGCCGGTGATCAGACCCAGGAGGAAGGTCATCTCGTGCCAGGCCCACAGCATCACGGCGGCCGAGAAGCCGATATAGGCCGAAGCCGCCGTCGTCGTGTCGGCCGTCTCCAGAATGGCGGTCGCCGCCACCAGGACGAGCAGGGTCGCCACCGACACGCTGATCACGTAGGTCGAGCGCGGCAGACGATCGACCAGGAACAGCGCGGCGGTGGAGGACCACCACACGGCGATTGCAAACACGACGGGCAGGATGGCTTCGGCCATGGTCGTTACATCCTCACCAAGCCGGCACCAGACGGCTCGTCTCCGGCAGGGCGTTCTCCTTCGCCGGCAGGACGAACAGCCGGGCGAACCTAGCAGCCGCAACAGAAGCCAGCGCGTAGTAGCGGACCCGCCCCAGGATGCCGCCCTGTTCTTGAGCCGCCGTCATTCCCTCGTTCAATCGGCGCAAACTCTCGAGCCCGGCCTGGAACTTCGGGTTGTCGATATCGAGCGTGAGTGGGAACACCTGTTTGCAGATCTCACTCGTGATGCGGAACACCTTGTAGTCGTACTCCGTCGGATCGATCCCCATCGCTTTGTGGAAATGCGGGCGGGCATGATCGCGAACGTACATGGTGGCGAAAACAGCGAGCTGGAAGAACTTCACCCACTGCCGGTTGGTGCCTTTCAGCACATCCGGATTGGCGCGCATCAGGAGGGCAAAAGCCTCGCCATGACGGAACTCGTCATTGCACCACTTCTCGAACCATTTGAAAATAGGGTGGATGCGGCGGTCGGGATGCTTCTCCAAGTGCCGGAAGATCGTAATGTAGCGCGCATAACCGATCTTCTCGGAGAGATACGTCGCGTAGTAGATGAATTTGGGCTGGAAGAAGGTGTACTTCTTCTTGCGCGTCAGATAGCCGAGATCGACGCCGATGCCGAAATCCTTCAGCGTGTCGTTGATGAAGCCGGCATGGCGCGCCTCGTCGCGGGCCATCAGCCGGAACAATTCGACGACATCCTTGTTCTTGCCGCGCTTCTTCATCTCCGCGTAGAGCACGCAGCCGGAGAATTCGGCCGTCAGCGACGACACGAGAAAGTCGAGGAACTCCTTGCGCAGGCCCTCGGGCAGGTCGTTGATATTAAAGTCGTCCCAGGCGTCGGTGCGCTTGAAGTGGCCCTTGTTCGGGTCGGACTGCATTTCGGCGATCAGTTCGTCCCATTCGCGACGGACACCGGAGACATCGAGCTTGTCGAGTTCATCGAAATCGGTCGTGTAGAAGCGCGGGCTCAACATGGTCGACTCGACCGCGGCTCGGGTGGCGGCATTGGGGGCGCCAGGAATTCCGATGGTCATAGCCGATCTCCCGAGGAAAAGCTGAACTCACAAAGTTCCATGAATTCCAGATCGCCGGTCATGCGCGTCCATTTGCGCTCGAGCCAACCGGCGCGAATGACGGTGGCTGTTCTGCGAATAACAGCCTTCTCGCCATAGGGCACCCGGATCGGCTCGCCGTGGACGATGACTTCATCGCCGGGCTGGATCGCCACGTCGCCGTCGAGGACGACGTGGGCGTGCAGGCTTTCATAGGTATTTTCGATCTCGACCGTGCAGGGCACGTCCGATCGTTCCTTTCCGGAGAATAGAGTTCCGAGCATTTCTAGTCCTCCCTGGCTTCTGGTTAGGGGTTGATGTTTGCTGTCATTGCAGCAGTTTCAGGAACGTCTCGACCTGATTGCGCCCGAAGGCGGCCAGTTCGATCGAGCGGCCGGAAATGGGGTCGCTCACCGACACGCGACCGTCGTGCCAGCGGGTAATGCGAAACGGCGTCTTCTTGTCTTCAGGATGCGTCAGCGCGCGGTCGTGCGTGAGACCCACCATCACAGTCCGGACGAAAGCATTTTCGTTGGGACCATACACACCGAGAAGACTGCCGGAGCGTGCGTCGAAGAGTTCGACAAAACGATCGGTAGTGATCTTGTAGTCGATCTCACGCTCGGCAACCGGAACGGACTCCGGCACCCAGTCCATCTTGTAGCCCGCAATACGGGCCCCAAGCACGAAGATGAATGTGAACGCGATGAGCGCGCCAGCGCCGTAAAGCGCGCCTTTGGGAAACGGCTCCGGCTTGCGCCGGGCGTGAGTTTGCATATGTGCGGTCATGACAGGGCCCCTCCCATGCGTGCTGCGGCCGCCAACTCTGCGAGTTCACCATCGGGCGACGTAGCCTTGGCATCCTGCCGGGCCGGACGTCCTGCGTACGCCGGTGGGTTGGATGTTGGGGACGTCGACGTCGTCTCACTGCCCGCCGCACTCACCGCCAAGGCCTCGCCCAGGATGCGAGCGACGGCTTCCGGGTTGCGCAGCGCCCGTAACATCGGCTCGGTACGCGAGAGAAGCCAGGGGCGGTGGTTCGGCCACAGCGCCAAGCGCGAGACGTTGGCGTCTTTGGCCAACGACAGGGAAATGTCGCCGGTACCGTCGGCATGGACCTTCACGCCCGCGCCATCGATCAGCTTGAAGGGGATGTTGACCGTCATCGGCAGCGCCACGCCAGAGCGGACGACGACGCGGCGCGAGGTGATGGTGTAGATCGTCGAGCGCGCGAACGCCCAGGCGAGACCGCCCAACACGGCCAGGGCCGCAAGCAGGAACGGCGCCAAGTCGAGCGCGTAGACGACCGAGCCAAGCAGCGAGCCGCCGCCGCTCAGCCCCTCCGACACCCGCCAAGCCATCAGCACGCCGAGATAGATCAACACCGGGCGGATGTAGAAGGCGCGCAACGCCAGCCCGCGCCAGCGGGGCGAGCCCTGCCAGAGGATCGACTCGCCAAGTGGTGGACGCTCCGGCAGGCCCGGGATTGGTTCGAACGCGAAATCGTCGTGCGGGGTCATTGGAGCGATCCTGCAGGACGGGCGCGGATGTTGAAGAACTCGCCGCCGGCGTAGTAGCCGGAGATCATGTCCTCCTCCAATCGCGTGACGCGGATCGTGCTCTTGGTGCGGGGCACGGTTGCGAACTGAGCAGCCTTGAGCGCGCGCACGCGGACGTACGGCTTCGAGAAACTACCGAACAGGTGCCACGTTACGACAGTGGCGAGTTGCATCGGGACCAGCACCTTATTGGTGGCGGGCGTCTCTCCTGTTCCCGCAGCAGACAGCTCGATCTCGAAGTAGCGGATCATGCTTTCCGAGCGATCCACCCACAAGTCGCTGATCTTGCCGACCGTCGTACCGTCACCCGAGACGACGGGCAGGCCGCGCGGATCGGCATCGCCGTCGAGCACCTTCATGTCGGCGAGGATGCGCAGCGGAACGATCTTGTCGTCGCCGTAACCGGTCTTATCGGGCACGTCGGCGCGCATCGCATAGGAGGCCGGACCGAAGGCTTCCGTCAGCGGATTGCCGGTCGGCTCGTAGGGGGCGCCGTCGAGGTGCGAGATGCGGCGTCCGTAGAGCGGTGGCTCGATGCTGTTGGCCGGCGGCGACGTTGCCGTGGTGCCGTCGGGCAGCTTCCAGACCTTCGGCTTCGGCGTCCAGATGGCGCTGTCCCAGTGGGTCTTGCCGGAGACTTCGGTCTCCAGCGGATAGCCCTCGCGGCGGTCCTCGCGGCGCAGGTAGAGAATGAGGCCGAAGAAGAACACCCAGAACGCGTAGAGCACGATCTGCGCGACATCGATGTGGCTCGTTATTCCGTAGTTCATGGTGGCAACCTCCTTATGGACTGCGCCGTCAGCCGGGCATCTCTGCGAGACCGAAGCGGGGTGGGGACTGGGGCCGCGGCGCGCCCAACGGGCGAACCAGCGGTCCGATGGCGATGATGGTGGCGAACAGAAGCGCGATTTCGATGTGGTAGACGACGCTGAAACCGACGGAGGGGTCGATCAGGACGGGTCCCAGTTCGCCATGGACGGCGAGGCCGGAGACGACGTCGCGGATCACTCCGCCGAATGCGATCGCAACGCCTGCAGCGGTTGCCTGCACCGCGCCCCAGGCGCCCAGCGCCAGGCCGCTCTCGCCGTCGCGGGAAAGCGACATGGCCGCTGCCAGCGTTCCGACGGCGAACAAGCCGGCGCCGAAGCCGATCAAAGCAGCTCCCATGCGGAACAGGAGCGCCGACTCGAGCGGTGCCG
>JBGSQO010000690.1:0-1965 GCA_041738055.1 Filomicrobium sp. | reverse complement strand
GTTGTAGCCGCCACGAGCCGTCAGTTCCAGGCCGACGAGGTCGGCGTCGGTCTCGTCGTCGCGGGAGAACTTGAGCGACAACAGGCCCGCCCCCTGCTTGACGAGCGCACCCGCCGTGCCGCCGCCGACGATGGCAGCGGCCGCCTCCGAGCCGACCTGGGTCAGCCCATTCTTGGCGATCTGCTCGCGCCCATGCTCGCGCAGGGCGTGCGCGATCTCGTGGCCCATGACGACGGCGACCTCGTCGTCGGTCAGTTTCAATTTGTCGAGGATGCCCGTGTAGAAGGCGATCTTGCCGCCGGGCATGCAGAAGGCGTTGATGTCGTCCGACTTGATGACGTTGACCTGCCACGCCCATTTCGGCGACTCGGCATTGAACTTGCCGACGTGGGGCAAGAGGCGGGCGTGAATGGCGCGCAGCCGCTTGACCTGGGGGGCGGTGTCGGGAACCAGGGCGCCCGCCTGTTGGGCCTTGGCCAACAGTGCGCCGTACTGTTTGTCGGCGCTCTCGTTCAGCTGCTGGGCGGGGACGAGATTGCGCAGAGCCGAGGCATCCCCCACGTTGACGCCGCCGCCGGGGATCAGGGCGGAGTTGCTGGCGCAGGAGGCGAGCAGGATGCCGGCCAGCACCACACCCGATGCGGCCAGCGGCGCGGCGACACGGCTGTTTCGGCGAATGCTGCGCATGGGCGTCCCTCCCGTCTTCCGATTGCAGGAGGGATAGCGCAGATCACAGCGGCGACGCCAGGGGGGCGCCGGAGGAGAGACTTCTGCTGTGCGCACTATGCCTCGGGCCAATAGGTCACGATATCGGCCAGAACCGGGCGCTCGCGGTCCTCCTGGGTCTCCTTCGCCGTGCCGATATAGACGAAGCCGGCCACGCGCTCGTTGTCGGCGAGCTTCAGGCCTGCGCGCACGATGGGCGAGTAGGCAATCCACTCGGTGATCCAGCAGGTGCCGTAGCCCATGGCATTGGCGGCAATGCACAGGTTGAATGCGGCAGCTCCCGCCGACAGGATCTGCTCCCACTCGGGCGCACTGGGCGAGGGGACGACGCGGGAGACGACCGCCACCACGAGGGGCGCGCGCAGGAAGCGCTGGCGCTCTCCTTCGAGGCGGACCTCGGAGGGCTCCATCTTGTCCTCGGCCTTGCAAGCCGCCGCGAACGTTTCGCCGATGGCGGCGCGGGCGGCACCCTGGAAAACGATGAACCGCCAGGGGGCGAGCTTCTTGTGGTCGGGCACGCGCGAGGCGATGGTCAGGAGTTCCGTCAGCTGCTCGGGGCTCGGGCTCGGCTCGGCCAGCATCATCGGCTTGACCGAGCGGCGGGCCTTGAGAAGCGCGAGGGTGTCGGGGCTCGGCATGGGCAGACTTTCGTTCTTTGTGGCTCGGAGGCCACGGGCTGGTGACATCGGCCGTCTCGCTATCGCAAAACGACCTCTGCTACAATGCAACTCCCGCGGCGACCCACTGCGGGGCTCACTCGGTTGCTACGCGCCAACGGCAGGAAGCGATTATTCCCGATGCATCTCCACAGGCTCAGCGTAACCCTTGCCCTTCTCGCCCTCCTTGCTGCCTCCGGGCCGTCGGCCCAGGCCCAAGGCAAGGCCACGCCCGAGCCGACGGCGGTGATCGTGTTCGACAGCTCCGGCTCGATGTGGGGCGAGATCGGCAGTGAGCGCGGGCCGAAATTCGAGCGCACGCGCGAGGCCCTGCGCTCAGCCTTTGCCGCGCAGAAGTCCGCCCAGACGGGTCTCATCGTGTTCGGGCCCTCGTGCACAACCGCCGACGTTGCCGTTCCGCCCGGTGCGCATCCCGTCGACGTGCTGATGCGCCCGCTCGACCGCCTCAACCCGAAGAGCAAGGGGCCGGTCGCACTCGGCTTGAAGCGCGCCATGGGCCTGTTCGAGAAGGGAGCGCCGGGCGGCATCATCCTCGTCCACGACGGCGCCGACAACTGCGGCG
>JBGSQO010000662.1:0-1941 GCA_041738055.1 Filomicrobium sp. | reverse complement strand
TGCCGCATCGTGGATGCCGTCGAGCGGGCGGGCGCCCGCCGCTTCCGCATCGCCGATACGCTGGGCGTGCTCGATCCCTTCTCGACCCATGCCCTCGGTTCCCGTCTCAAATCCGAGACCTCGCTGGAGCTGGAGATCCACGCCCACGACGATCTGGGGCTCGCCACCGCCAACACGCTGGCCGCCATCCGGGCCGGAGCGCGCCATGCCAGCGTCACCGTCGTGGGGCTGGGCGAGCGCGCCGGCAACGCCCCCCTGGAGGAGATCGCGGTGGCCGCTTCCACACTCTATGGCCTCGACACCGGCGTGCGTCTGCCCGACCTGCAGGTCATCGCCGAGATCGTTTCGTTGGCTGCCCGGCGCAGCATTCCCGAAAGCAAGGCCATCGTCGGCGCGGCGATCTTCACCCACGAGTCCGGTATTCACGTCGACGGACTGTTGAAGGATACGCGCGCCTATCAGGCCCTCGATCCCGCGATGATCGGCCGCCACCACTCGATCGTGCTGGGCAAGCATTCCGGCACCAGCGCCATCCGCAATGCGCTGCGCCTGCTCGGCATCGAGACCGGTCCACGCGAGGCCGCCGCGCTCCTCACCAAGGTTCGCGCCGAGGCGATCCTGACCAAGAAATCCGTCCCCCCGCACCGCTTGAGTGTCCTTCTGCAGCACTTGGGCATGGGCAGCCAGACCGGACCACCTCCACCACTTGTCAGCGAGAGGAATTGAGCCATGGAAGACCACGGCAGTTGCGGCGCGGGTCCTTACATCCCCCTGGCGCAGGAAAAGGATGTGCTGAAGATCCTCGCCACCTACTCGTCGGCCGAGGACTTTTTCGTCGGTCTCGGGCTCGCCTACGATCCCGCGCGTCTGCAGGTCGCACGCCTGCACATCCTGAAGCGCATGGCCGAGTACCTGGGCAGCGACGATCTCGACGGCCTGCCCGACCGCGTCGTCGTCGCGCGTTGTCGCTCTTATCTCGAGCGCGCCTACCAGGACTTCATCTCCTCGAGTCCGCTGGAGCAGCGCGTATTCAAGGTTCTGAAAGACGCCGTCGCTCCTCCCGGCCAGACCTTTGTTTCCCTCGACGAACTGGATTGAACGACGGAATTGGAACTGCAGTGACGGGGTCGCCTAGCCGATTGGCCGGCGGCCCATTTCATTTTATCCGCCATCACGCGCAGGCGGCAATGTCGGATAGCCGACACGCCGCCGTGGCCATTCTAGTGTCGAGTTTATTGCACCTCGCGAGGTCTCACTCAACATACTGAAATAACGCCATAAAATATTTATTGCTTGATTGGCACAAGGCTTGCGATGTCATTCCCGAAGCCGCAATCCGGAGGCATCGCATGCATATCGTGGTTTGCATCAAGCAGGTTCCCGACTCGGGCCAGATCCGCGTTCACCCGGTCACCAATACCATCATGCGGCAAGGCGTGCCGACGATCATCAACCCCTACGATCTCTTTGCCCTGGAGCAGGCCTTGCGTCTGCGCGATCAGCACGG
This sequence comes from Filomicrobium sp., assembly GCA_041738055.1. Lineage (GTDB taxonomy): Bacteria > Pseudomonadota > Alphaproteobacteria > Rhizobiales > Hyphomicrobiaceae > Filomicrobium. Next base: position 434 of record JBGSQO010000662.1, on the reverse strand, counting down.
CGGACAGGTCACCGTGCTGACCATGGGCCCGCCGATGGCCGAGGACTCGCTGCGCAAGGCACTGACGTTCGGTGCCGATCGCGCGGTGCTGTTGACCGACCGGTTCTTTGCCGGCTCCGACACGCTGGCGACCTCCTACGCGCTGGCCTCGGCCATCGCCAAGATCTCCGCCACGTGGGGTGCCCCCGATATCGTCTTCACCGGCAAGCAGACGATCGACGGCGATACCGCCCAGGTCGGCCCCGGCATCGCGCGCCGCCTCGATCTCAATCAGCTGACTTATGTCGCACGCATCACGGACCTCCGGCTCGATGCGGGCGAGGTCGTCGTCGAGCGGCGCGCGGAGGGCGGTGTGCAGACGCTGAAAACGCGGCTGCCGGCATTGATCACCATGCTCGAGGGCACGAGCGAGATCCGCCGCGGCTCGATGCCCG
>JBGSQO010000658.1:0-2745 GCA_041738055.1 Filomicrobium sp. | reverse complement strand
CCCCGCCGCGCCACGTGCGCCTCTTCCTGTCCTCACCGGGCGACTGCGTCGAGGAGCGGCGGCTGATCCGGGCGTTGGTGAAGGAGGCGCTGCCGGTCCACCCGCACCTGCGCGGCCGCGTGACCTTCGATCTCATCGCCTGGGACGATCCCAACACAAGCACTCCGATGCCGGCGCACCTGACGCCGCAGGAGGCCATCAACCAAGGGCTGGCGCGTCCATCGGAGTGCGATATCGCGTTGGTGATCTTCCGCTGGCGCATGGGCACGCCGCTGCCGCATCCGCAGTACCAGAAGGACGACGGCTCGCCCTATCTCTCGGGGACGGAGTGGGAGTACGAGGACGCCCTGCGCGGCGCGCGCGCGAACAATGGTCGCCCGGCCGTGCTGCTGTATCGGTGCACGCAGAAGCCTATGCTGCCAATCGACTTAAGCGAAGCGGAAGAATCCGAGATCAAGACTCAGTATCTGAAAGTCTCGGCCTTGTTCGATCGCCAGCGAAACTCTGACGGCTCGATTGGCGGAGCCGCACACCGATACGATACGGCAGAGGCGCTCCGTTCGCTCGTCGAGGACCACATCCATGGCTTGCTTCGCCAGATGCTGGATGCCCCGCCCCCGGTGACCGCACCCGAGCGGCAGACGGTCGCCGGCGTTCTGGAAGTTGCCCATCAGAGTTTCCTGGGCCTCGACCGCGCCGGTATTCCCGAGCAGGAGGCGCGTCTCGACCGCCTGCGTGCCAACCTCGCCGCCCTCGATGAGCGCAGCGACGATCCCAAGGTGCGCGCCCTGCTCGCCGAACTCGAGGCGATCGTTCAGGGCTGACGGTGGGGGAGGCTCCCAGCAGGCACATGCTTCGGACAGTTGCCGCTGGCAGGTGATAGCGGAGAGTTGTGCGCTGTCGGTGCGCCCTCGCCAGCGGACATCGCCGATCGGCGGAATTGCCACTTTGGGTGCTGTTGGGTTCAGGGCAGCTCCTGGGATTTCGCGTCGCCCAGGGCGTCGGTCGCACTGCCGGGCAACCGCCGTCTGCGGGGTGGGGAAGCACCGCGTTCGGAAGCCGTTGCCTTCGATGATCTTACCCTGTCTTTTATGTCTGGACTTCGGCGCCGGTTGGAGCGGTACTGGCGGCGTGACGCGGGCCCCCGGAAGTCGAACTGGGCTGGCCGCGGGAACCGCCCTGGGGAACGACTCCGGGGCTTCGGGTGGTGGTCCTGCTGAAAGCGGGCAGACATCAAAGGCCGCGCATTTCGCGTGGCCGACACAAGAGGACCGCCCGATGGCCACATCAAGCAAATCCCGCTCGACGACGTCGCGAAAACTCGCAACTGTTCGGGCGCCTGAGCCCGTGCACGTTCCGCCCACACCGCGTCCTGGCGGCAAGTTGGGGCTGATCGTCGACCGTCTTTGTTTGTGTGCCGCATTTTCTGCGACGAACCGGTTCCCACTTCGTCGGAAAATGCTCGGGCCAACAGACATGGCGCGACGGCAGATGAACTCGTTGAGGCGACTGGCTGGCAGCGGCACTCGGTGCTCGGCGCGTTGAGCCGGCTCCGGGCACGAGGGTTTGCCATGCGGTTCGACGCCGATGCCGACCGCAAGGCCTATCGGCTCGACGCGAAGCGGGGGTGATCCATGTCCGCCACCAATGAGCCGGAGGTTTCCTCCGTTGTCAGCGTCGGGAGAACGTCTGCCGACCTCGACGCGCTGAATGCCCAGTTGGCCGCCGTGGCCGAGATGGACGCGCCCGGGCTGCGGGCGGAATGGGTGCGGCTGTATCGTTCCCATCCTCCCAAAAAGCTCAGCCGCGACCTGCTCGAACTCGGCGTGGCCTGGAAGCTGCAGGAACGGGTGCTTGGCGGCCTCAGTGCCGCCACCAAGCGCCAGCTCGACGAGTTGGCGCGGACGATGGCCACGAAGTCCGATCTGGCCAAGGCGCGCAAGGTCAGCCTGAAGCCGGGCGCGCGGCTGGTCCGAGCCTGGGGCGGCGAGACGCACGAGGTCCTGGTCGTCGAAGACGGCTTCCTCTGGCGGGGCAAAACGTGGCGCTCTCTGTCGGTGATCGCGCGTGAGATGACCGGCACGCACTGGTCAGGGCCGCGGTTCTTCGGGATTGCCGACACCAGGACGAAGCCCGATACCGTGGCCGGCTCCAATGGTCGCGGCCATGAGTAGAAGGCGGGACGCCCCTCGCTCCAATGGCGCAACGGGCATCCGTTGCGCCATCTACACGCGCAAGTCGTCGGAGGACGGGCTCGAGCAGGAATTCAACTCGCTTGATGCGCAGCGCGAGGCCTGCGAGGCCTACATCTTGAGTCAGAAAGGCGCCGGCTGGGTTGCCCTGCCTGAGATGTACGACGACGGCGGCATATCCGGCGGCACTTTGGAACGGCCAGCGCTCCAGCGCTTGTTGTCCGAGATTGCCGCTGGCCGCATCGACACGGTTGTCGTCTACAAGGTCGACCGCCTGACGCGCGCACTCAGCGACTTCGCCAAGATCGTCGATGCCTTCGACGCCAAGGGCGTTTCGTTCGTCTCGGTGACACAGCAATTCAACACGACCACCTCGATGGGCCGGCTGACGCTCAACATGCTGCTCTCGTTCGCCCAATTCGAACGGGAGGTTACCGGCGAACGCATCCGCGACAAGATCGCTGCATCGAAGCAGAAGGGCATGTGGATGGGCGGCAACCCACCGCTCGGTTATGATGTGGCGGACCGCAAGCTCGTGGTGAACGCAGCCGAG
>JBGSQO010000621.1:0-3016 GCA_041738055.1 Filomicrobium sp. | reverse complement strand
AACGAGCCGCCCCCGGCAGCACCGGCCCCTGCCGCCGAGCCGGCTCCTGCCGTGGATGACACCGAAGGCCTGCGCGTCGTCGAGGCGCTGTTCGGACGCGCCAAGCGCAAACGCATTCAATACGAATTGAAGAAGCGTGATTTCTACACCGGGCCCATCGACGCCATATTCGGGGACCTGACGCGCCAAGCGATCATGGACTTCCAGAGGTCGGTCGGCGCGCAACAGACCGGGTTCCTGACCCCGCTGCAGTTGCAGGATCTCGTCGGCTCCTGAGCGCCAACAGCAAGGCCTCGCATTCACCTTGCTCGCGGCCTCCGCATCGGGAGGCTGGCGGCGTAGGCGTCCATGTGCAATAGTGCGTGCGGACGGACGAGGGCAGTGTGGAGGTGTGCGTCGTGAGAGCGGCAGACACAAAGCCCGAGGGGCCGGCTCTGGTTATCGAGCGGAGGAAGCCCCGTCGCCAGCGCCAACCCGTCGGGCAGGACAGCGAACAGACGTCGTTTCCACTGGCCTCGGAGCCGGAGGAACGGGCGCACCAGGACCACGCCCTCGCCGAGCTGCGCAGTCTGCTGACGTGACCCCGTCCTCTCTCTCTCTCTCTTTCTTGCGCCGAACGCGGCCTCGATATCCAAAAGTATTATGTCATTTGCCCAGCCGACAGCCGACAGTGCGTGGCGGGTCCGGATGATCTGTGCTGTGTCGGTTGTGGCCCGGGAGGTCTGCGAGACGCCCTCCGACCATGACCGGACGACGGCTCGCTGCACGTATCTCATCGAGACGAATGTCATCGAGGAGACACCGGCGGCTGTCACATAGGGCGGGCTGGGCACGTCAACGGCCTCGAGCCAGCGGAACAGGTCGGCAAGGGGGTGTTCGTCATCTTGTCCTGCGTGTCCGGCACCGATAGTGTCGCGCGAAATCGTCATGCCCTGGTCCCGGCATGGCGCAACGGCGTCTGGGACCAGATGGAGCCGCCAATCGGGTGGGGCGGTGGCGTAACGGGACGAGGGAGACGATGGAGATGAGATGCAACCCGTGGCGCTGGCTCTGGGGTCTCCTGCCGTTGGTTATTCTGGGCTGGCTGACGGTCAAGCTGGAGCATCCGCGCATCGAGGCCGACCTCAGGACGCGCACCGAGGCCGCCTTGAAGGATGCGGGTCTCGACTGGGGCGCGACCGCATTCTCCGGTCGTGACGGTCGCATCTCGGGCCGCGCCTTGAGCGAGGGGCAGCCGGCCCAGGCCGTCCAGACCGTCCGCAACGTCTGGGGCGTGCGGGTCGCCGACGACGACACCGATCTGCTCGACAAGGTCGAAACCTACCTCTGGTCGGCTGCGGCCGGCGACAAGCGGGTCAAACTTGCGGGCTTCGTGCCCGATCAAGCGCTGCGCACGCAGGTGCTCGCACTGGTCAAGGCGAAGTTCCCCGATTACGCGATCGACGACCGTATGGAACTGGCACGCGGCGCGCCCGAGACGGGCAAATGGCTGGCGGCTCTCGGCTTCGGCCTCGACAAGTTGACCCAGCTCAAGTCGGGCGAGGTCGGGCTTGCGTCTCTCGATCTCAACGTGGCTGGCGAGGCCAAGAGTTTCTCGACCTACAAGGCCGTGAAGGCCTCTCTGCGCAATGCGCTTCCCGACCAGGTGAAGGTGGCCAGGGACAAAGTGACCCCACCGTTCGTGGCGCCGTATACGTGGTCGGCCAAGCGCTCGGCGACCGAACTCGTCCTGGCCGGGCACGTTCCCAGCGAGGCGGTCCAGAACCAGATCTTCGAGTACGCCAAGTCGCGCTTTCCCAAGCTCGTCATCATCGATCGGCTGGAGATCGCCGCCGGCGCGGAGGACAATGCCGGGCCAGCCTACCGCGCGGTGCTGACCGAGTTGCACGATCTCGTCGAAGGTGAAGCCCAGGCAACCGGTCGGGCCATCGTCGTCAAGGGCGAGGCGCCTGATAAGGCCGGCGCGGAGCGGGTGCGGGCGGCGTTGAAGGCCAACGTGCCGTCGCCCTTCACGGCCATCGCCGACCTGACCTATCCGGAGCCCAAGCCGGCTGTCGTCACGCCCTATGTGACACGCGTGGAGATGGTCGATCCGGACGCGGTCCGCGTCAGCGGCTTCGTGCCCAGCGAGGACGATCGCAAGAGCCTTCTCCAGCGGATCGCAAAGAGCCTGGACGGCCGTCGCATCATCGACGAGCTGCAACTCGGATCGGGTCCGGCCGACGGCTGGCAGGCCTGCGTGATGGCTGGCGTCGATGGCTTGAAGCGTCTCGGCAACGGCATCACCGTGCTGACCGATCGTGCCTTGTCCCTGACCGGTCGCAGCGCCGACGAGGACCTTGCCAGCGCCCTGCCGAAAGAACTGCGGGCCGCCGGAAACCGGTCGTGCGACAGCACGGTCGATATTGCGCTCGACCAGCCGCCCGAGCCGAACCTGACGTGGCGGGCCAGTTACGATGGCGTGGGCGAGATCGTGCTGGAGGGCGAGGTGCCGGATGCTGCCGCCAAGGCCGCACTCGCCGATGCGGCGCTGAAGTCCTTCCCCACGGCCCGCGTCAGTGATCGCATGACGATTGCTGGCGGCAAGAGCGGCAAGTGGACCAAGGTCGCGAGTTCGGGCCTGGGGCTGCTGTCGCGGTTGCGCAAAGGACAGGCGACACTGTCGGGTGCCGAACTCGTGCTGACGGGTGAGGCCAAGGACACCTCCGTCGCCGCAGCAGTCAAGGATCAGCTGCAGCATACGCTCGCCAAGGGCTATGCCGGTCGCGACGTGATCGAAGTCCGCTCCGACGCCATGATCTGGTCCGAGGCCGAAGCCAAGCGCAAGGCCGAAGACGAGGCGCGTCGCCAGGCCGAGGAGGAGGCCGCACGGCAGTCTGCGGCTTTGGAGGCGCGACGCAAGACCGACGAAGAGGCCCGCCGCAAGGCCGAGGAGGAAGCCAACGCCCAGCGGGACGCCGAAGCCCGCCGCCAAGCCGAGGAGGCGGCGCGTCTCGTTGCCGAACGCGAACGTCTC
>JBGSQO010000576.1:0-1882 GCA_041738055.1 Filomicrobium sp. | reverse complement strand
TCGTGCAGGCGCCGTCGGGATCGTCCAACGAGGTCGCGGCCATGCACGTCGTGCAGGACATCCGCCGCACGCTCATCGACGGTGGCATCGGCGAAAGCGACGTCGTCGTCGAGGCCTACCTCGCCGAGGGCTCCGGTCAGCCGCCGGTCAAGGTGTCCTACCTGCGCTTCGTCGCCGAGGCGCCCCAATGCTCCGACTGGTCGACGAACCTCGCCCGCCAGCCCGACAATCTCGCCTACCCCAACTTCGGCTGCGCCACTCAGCGCAACTTCGCCGCCCAGGTCGCCAATCCCGCCGATCTGCTCGGACCGCGCACCATGACCGCGCGCGCCTCCGAACGTCGCGACACGACCTGGAACAAGTACGTGAAGGGCGACGTGACGGTCGCCAAGAAGGCCGAAGACGAGAAGGTCAAGGTCGCCAAGGAAGCCAACTGAGGTCGATGCGCACATGTCCAATCCTGCCCACATGCACGACGGTTCTGGCGCGGCTCGCGAACTGGCGACCCTCGAACAGCTGACCCACACCGACGAGAACCGGGCCGAGAAGGCCCGGCCCATCCCGCGCATCTCCATCCAGGCGTTCTGCGAGTCCGGAGAGATTGCAGCCGTCATGCAGGTCGCAGCCGAGGACCGGCGCCTGGCCAAGGCCCACGTGTCGATCCACATGGGTGGCAACCCGGCCGCGGTCGCGCACTACCAGGAAAGCCCGACGCCCAACCTCATCATCATCGAGAGCGCGGCGCCGCGCATGCAGATGCTCGCCGAACTCGACCATCTGGCCGAGAGCTGTGATGCCGGCACCAAGGTCATCCTGATCGGGCACGTCAACGACGTCGTGCTCTATCGCGAGCTGTTGAAGCGCGGCGTCAGCGAGTACCTCGTGGCGCCGATCACGCCCTTGCAGCTGATGGAGAGCATCTCCAACCTGTACAACGACCCGCAGTCGGACCCGGTCGGCAACGTCTACGCCTTCATCGGCGCCAAGGGCGGCGTCGGCTCCTCCACCGTCTGCCACAACGTCGCCTGGACGCTGTCGGAGGCCCTCGCCTCCAACGTCGTCATCGCCGACCTCGACCTCGCCTTCGGCACGACCGGCCTCGACTTCAACCAGGACCCCGTGCAGGGCATCGCGGAAGCGCTGTCCTCGCCGGAGCGCCTCGACGAGGTGCTGCTGGACCGCTTGCTGACCAAGTGCTCCGAGCGGCTGTCGATCTTTGCCGCCCCGGTCATCCTGGAGCGCGACTACGACGTGTCGGCGGAGGCCTGTGAGATGGTCGTCGATGTCGTGCGCCAGAACGTGCCGTTCGTCGCCCTCGACCTGCCGCACAGCTGGTCGAGCTGGAACAAGCGTCTGCTGCTGCAGGCCGACGAGGTGGTCATCACGGCCGCCCCCGATCTCGCCAACCTGCGCAACGCCAAGAACATCGTCGATCTGCTGCGGTCCTCCCGCAAGAACGACGTCCATCCGCGCGTCGTGCTGAACATGACCAAGATGCCGAAGCGCCCGGAGATCGGCGCCAAGGAGTTCGAGGCTGCCCTCGATCTCAAGGTCGTGGCCGAGATCGAGTTCGACGCGGAATCTTTTGGCCAAGCCTCCAACAACGGTCAGATGGTCGAGGAGCTGAACGCGCGCGCCAAGGCGGTGCAGACGTTCCGCGATCTGGCGATGATCGTGGCCCACAAGCAGGAAGTGAAGCCGCAGAAGAAGCCGTCCTCCCTCGTTCCTTTCCTCGACAAGCTCAGCTTCGGACGCTGATCGACCAGCGCCGTCTACATTCCCCGGAGTGAAGAGATCCCATGTTCGGCAAGCGCAGCAGTGACGGAACCGCCCCGCGCAAAATCGCCCCGCAGCCGGCTTCCATGCCGGCCGCGGCGGCGAA
>JBGSQO010000554.1:0-9415 GCA_041738055.1 Filomicrobium sp. | reverse complement strand
CTATCCGAGCACGCGTCCGGCCACCGCATCGAGCTTGGCCAGAAGCGCGGGATCGCGGGCCTCCGGCCGGGTGATGATGGCCACGTCGAGGGCGCGGTCCGAGCCGATCGGGCAGGCCGGGTGCTCCTTCGGGAAGGCCTTGGCGAGTGCCAGCACGGTTGCCTGCGCCTTGGCCGTGTTGGAGCGCATGACAGCGATCACGGAGGCCACGTCGACATCGTCGTGCTCCTCGTGCCAGCAGTCGAAATCCGTCACCATTGCGAGCGTCGCGTAGCACATCTCGGCTTCGCGGGCGAGCTTGGCCTCTGGCATGTTGGTCATGCCGATCACCGAACAGCCCCACGAGCGGTAGAGGTTCGACTCTGCCCGCGTCGAGAACTGCGGGCCTTCCATCACGATGTACGTTCCGCCACGGGAGAGCGGGACATCGACCGTGCGGGCGGCCGCCTCAAGCGCATCGGCCAGCAGCGGCGATATGGGATCGGCGACCGAGACGTGGGCGACGCAGCCAGCGCCGAAGAAGCTCTTTTCGCGAGCGAACGTGCGGTCGATGAACTGGTCGACGACGACGAAGTGGCCGGGAGGCAGGTCCTCCTTCAGCGAGCCGCAGGCGGAGACCGAGACCAGGTCGGTGACGCCGGCGCGCTTCATGGCATCGATGTTGGCGCGGTAGTTGATGTGGGTCGGCGAGACCTTGTGGCCTCGGCCGTGGCGCGGCAGGAAGCGGATCGGCAGCCCGTCGATCTCGGCGAACAGAATGTCATCAGACGGCTTGCCCCAGGGGCTCTCGACATGCTCCCAGCGCGGGTTCGACAAGCCCGGGATGTCATAGACGCCGCTGCCGCCGACGATGCCGAGAACTGTCTTGGTCATGTGCGTCCGTTCCTTGCCGTGAGCCCGAGGCGCCGCGCACGATCGGCGGCACCATTTGCGCTCCCCATAACGAGAAAAGGCCCCGCGTGCGAGGCCTTTTCGAATCCGGTGAGATCGCAGGTCATTGGGTTGGGGCGCGCAACCTACTCCCCACTCCCTACTCCCCCTCAGTGCATCTTCGCCCAAACGCGATGCTTGGCGATGTAGAGCAGGACGCTCGTCACCAAGAGGTACAGCATGACCTGCCAGCCGATGCGCTTCCTCGTATTCAGCGACGGATCGGCCGCCCAGGAGAGGAATGCGGTCACGTCCCTGGCGTTCTGCTCCAGCGAAGCCGTGGCGCCCGCGTCCGCCTGATAGGTGACCGAGCCGCCCTCGGCGAGCGGCTGCACCATGCCGATCTGCTGGCCGGGGAAGTACTTGTTGTAGTTCATCCCATCCGAGAGATGGAAGTCGGCGGGCGGCTCGGCGTAACCGGTCAGGATGGCATAGGTGTAGTCGGCCCCGCCCTCCTGGTAGCCCGTCAGCACGTCCTTCACCATCATCGGCACGTGGGCGTACCAAGCGGCGTCGGTGTGCAGATTGCGGGCGCGCGTGATCAGCGACAGGTCCGGTGGGAGGGCGCCATTCTGGGCCGCGCGCGCCTCCTTCTCATTCTTGTAGGGGCCGCGGATCGGGTCCGACAGCAGGGCCGGACGCTCGAACATCTTGCCCTCGTCGTCGGGGCCGTCGGTGATCTGGTTGGGCCAGCCCTTGGCCAGCGCCTTCACCGCCTCGACGTCGAACTCCGGCCCGCCCGGCTCTGTCAGGTTGCGCCAGTAGACCCGGTTGAGGCCGTGGCAGGCCGAGCAGACCTCCTGGTAGACTTGGAAGCCGCGACGCAGCTGCGCCTTGTCGTACTGGCCGGAGAAGCCGCCGAACGCCCAAGTCTGGCGCTCGATGTGGGCCTCCCCGCCACCGCCGCCGGCGAGCGCCGGGAGGGCGGTGAGTGTGGCGATAGCTCCCGCCATTGCGGTGGCTCGGAGAGCCTGGACAGCTTTGGTGATCATGATGTTACTCCCTGCGGTCCAGCTCAGTGTGCGGGCACGTTCTGTTTCGAAGAGGACTTGCCCTTCTTCGTCTTGTTCCCAACCCCACTCGGCTGTCCAGCGCCGGCCTGTGAACCGAGTACGTCGTCGGTGATCGAGCGCGGCAGTTCTTTCGGCGTCTCGATGATGCCGACGATGGGCATGACGAGCAGGAAGTGCGCGAAGTAGTAGAACGTGAACACGCGCGCCCAGAACACGTAGTCACCCTCGGCCGGCTTTGCGCCGAGATAGCCCAGTGCGAGACACGAGAACGCGAACAGCCAGAAGAACCACTTGTACATCGGGCGGTACTTGGTCGAGCGAACCCGCGAGGTGTCGAGCCAGGGGATGAACACCAGGATCAAGATCGAGGCGAACATCGCGATGACACCACCGAGCTTGTCGGGGATGGCCCGCAGGATCGCGTAGAACGGCAGGAAGTACCACTCCGGCACGATGTGCGGCGGGGTCACGAGGGGGTTGGCCTCGTTGAAGTTGTCGGCGTGACCCAGGTAGTCGGGCAGGAAGAAGATGAACCACGCGAACGGGATCAGGAAGATGAACATCCACAGGACGTCCTTGGACGTCGCGTAGGGGTACATCGGAACCGTGTCCGACTCCGTCTTGACGTCGAGACCCGTCGGGTTGTTCTGGCCCGTCACGTGCAGCGCCCAGACGTGCAGGATGACCAAGCCGAAGATCACAAACGGCAGCAGATAATGGAGCGAAAAGAACCGGTTGAGCGTCACGCCCGAGACCGAGTAACCGCCCCACAGCCATTCCACGATCGCCGTGCCCATGCCGGGGATGATGGCATCCAGCGAGGAGAACAGGTTGGTGATGACGGTGACGCCCCAGAAGGACATCTGACCCCAGGGCAACGCGTAGCCCATGAAGGCGGTCGCCATCATAGCGAGCAGAATGAACACGCCGAGGATCCACAGGATCTCGCGCGGGGCCTTGTAGGACCCGTAATAGAGACCGCGGAACATGTGGATGAACACGGCGACGAAGAACATCGACGCACCGACCGCGTGCATCGCCTGGATCATCCAGCCGTAGTTGACGTTGCGACGGATGTGATCGACCGAGTTGAAGGCATCCTCTGCGGACGCCTGATAGTGCATCGCCAGGATGATGCCGGTGACGATCTGCGCGATCAGGCAGAAAGTCAGGATGCCACCGAACGTCCAGAGATAAGTGAGATTGCGCGGGGTCGGATATGCGACGAAGCTGTCGTACATCAGGCGCGCGACCGGAAGCCGCTCGTCCCACCACTTGGCGGTCGCGGACTTCGGCTCGTAAGCGGATTCGTGAGCCATGGCGCTCTAGCCTCTCCCTCAGCCGATCTTGATCTTGGTGGCGGACACGAACTCGTAGGGCGGCACATCGAAGTTGCGCGGTGCGGGGCCCTTGCGGATGCGTCCTGCGGTATCATAGTGCGAGCCGTGGCAGGGGCAGAACCACCCGCCGAAATCGCCCCTGGCGTCGGCCAGCGCCTGACCCTTGGGGATGCAGCCCAGATGCGTGCAGATGCCGACCATCACGAGCCAGTTCTCGTGGCCCTTGAGGGTACGGTTGTCGTCACTGGCAGGTGCATCGGCGGAGACGTTGGCATTGCGCGCGACGTCGTCGGCGAGGTCGGCCAGGGGAACCTTGCGGGCCTCCTCGATCTCGGCCTTGGTGCGGTTGCGGATGAACACCGGCTTGCCGCGCCACATGACCGTGATCGCCTGACCCTCTTTGACGGGCGCGATATCGATCTCGACAGAGGCGAGCGCTTTGGCGCCAGCGTCAGGGTTCATCTGCTGGACGAACGGCCAGATCAGCGATGCGGCACCAACGGCCGCAAAGGCATTGCCGGCGATGACGAGAAAGTCTCTACGACCTTGATCTTCGGCTTCTGTTGACACGAAGGCCTCCCACGTTCTGCGCTGTCGCGTGCCACTCGCGAGGATGGTTGTCGGATACAATCCCGTTGCACACTACGCGACGCGATCTGCGTCCCGATCTCGATCTGCGGCGTGTCCGGCGGGCGCCGGTTGTCGCAGCGTCATGTGCATGTAATGTCCGAGAGCAGGCCGAACCGCCTCGCCGCGGTCAGCCGTTCAGCGTGCTTTGTTGCATTGTTTCCCAAGTGCCTCAAGGCTGCGAAGGTGGGAGCCCGGCGGGCAATTTGGCGCATGGGAGGGCTGTAGGCGCGCAGCCCATTGATCGAGATCAAGCGGAAAGCAGAATATCATGCGTCTTGCCCTCTACGAGCCGGATATCCCTCAGAATACTGGGACAATATTGCGCACCTGCGCCTGCCTGGGCGTGACCGTCGATCTCATCGAGCCGGCTGGGTTCTCGCTCACCGACAAGGCCCTTCGGCGCGCCGGTCTCGATTATCTGGAACAGGCGGTGATGTGCAGGCATCAATGCTTTCAGATATTCGAAGATTGGAGGCGGGCGTCCGGCCATCGGCTGATCCTGGCCACGACGCACGCCGCACAGCCCTTCACGGAGGTGCAATTCCAGCCCGGCGACATCATCCTGATGGGCCGCGAGAGCTCCGGCGTGCCGGACCGCATTGTCGATGCCGCCGACCTTGCCGTCCGCATCCCGGTGCGCGCGGGTCTGCGCTCACTCAATATCGCGGTGGCTGCCGGCATCCTGCTGTCGGAAGCGCTGCGGCAGACGGGCGGGTTCGCAGGGCGGTGAAATAGTCTCAGTTGGTGGGACGGGGTGCGATCCCATCGGCCTGCTGCGCCTCGACCACACACCAATCGTAGATCGCGTTGGTAAGGTCGTTGAAGGTCAACTCACCCATTCTCAGCTTCGCACGTTCGCAAATCTGCGGCAGATCCGAGTTGAACAACTTGTGCGCCGAAAGGATTTCCGCTGGTCCGGGCAGATGGCCGCCGGTCTTGGTAGCCTGCAGCCAATCTCTGACGCCAGCGATGGCCTTCCCCACGTCTCGCTCGTGGGCGCGGACGTCCTGTCCGGCAATGTCGGAGATGAATTTCTGATATCTGTAGGTCTCGGCATCCAATATCAGTGCCGACTTGTCTCTCACGAATCCCGTCCCGTAGCGCTTGGCTCCGAGAAAAATCCCCAGTTCCAAGGGCATGTTGAAGCGCGGCAGTGCCGTTTGAGTGTCAATCTCGGTGCGTGAAAGATCGTGGATGCCGAACTTGCAGGTCTCGATGATCCTGAAGATCTTGTCGATCCTCACTTGCGATCCATCATCGATCTCGAGCGCGCACCGAGCCTTGAAACCGCAGCGGACCACGCAGAAGACGATGGCCTGGAACATCTCTCGGTAGCCATCGTCGAACGGACAGTTGATGAAGACGCTGCGCGAGTAGTCTTCGGGACGCCTTCGGCTCACCTTTTCCTCGCGCGAGCCTCGGGACCGGCGTTTTGGGGCTTGGACGTCACTCCCTCGGCTGGTGTCGGAGCGCAGTTTCCTGAACGCTGTCGAACGACCCAGTTGACGGCCTCGCGCAAGTCCTTGCCGGACACGGATGTCGGAGGATTCTTAGGTGGCAGAAATTTGGGCGCGCTGACGCTCTTGGGCATCTCGGGCAACTCCGACATTGTTCACGCAACTGCATAGCAGTTCTGTGCCAGGACGGCCAGACCTACTCCGCCGACCTATTCCGCCGCCTCGCGGGCCAGGAAGCCGCCGGACTGGCGCATCCACAGGTCGGCGTAGAGGCCGCCGCGGCGGATCAGTTCGGCGTGGCTGCCTTCTTCCACGATGGCGCCCTTGTCCATGATGACCAGCCGGTCCATGGCCGCGATCGTCGACAGCCGGTGGGCGATCGCGATCACGGTCTTGCCGCTCATCAGTTCGTTGAGGCTCTCCTGGATCGCCGCCTCCACTTCCGAGTCGAGCGCGCTGGTGGCTTCGTCAAGGATCAGGATCGGCGCGTTCTTCAACAGGACGCGGGCGATGGCGACCCGCTGGCGCTGGCCGCCCGACAGCTTGACGCCGCGCTCCCCGACGTGGGCGTCGTAGCCCTCGCGTCCATTCATATCCCTGAGGTTCAGGATGAACTCGTGGGCGTGCGCGCGCCGGGCTGCGGCGATCGCATCCTCCCGGCTGGCACCCGGCCGGCCATAGACGATGTTGTCGTGCACCGAGCGATGCAGCAGCGAGGTATCCTGCGTCACCATGCCGATCATCTCGCGCAAGGACTCCTGGCGAACCTTGGCGATGTCCTGGCCGTCGATCAGAATGCGCCCGCGCTCGAGGTCGTGGAAGCGCTGCAGCAGGCTGACCAGCGTCGACTTGCCGGCGCCCGAGCGGCCGACCAGCCCGACCTTTTCACCCGGCGCGATCCGGAGGGACAGGTCCTCGATGATGCCTTCCGTGCGGCCATAGTGGAAGCCCATGTGCTCGAAGCGGATCTCGCCCTTCGGCACGCTCAGCGGCTTGGCGCCCGGTACGTCCACGACACGGCGCTCGCGCGAGACGGTGCCGATGCCGTCCTGCACGACGCCGATGTTTTCGAACAGGTTGGCGACCTCCCACATGATCCAGTGCGACATGCCCTGCAGGCGCAGTACGAGAGCAACCGTCAAGGCAATCGCCCCCGTCGTCACGTCGCCGATCGACCACAGCCAGATCGAGAAAGCCGCGACCGAGAACACCAGGAGCCCGTTCAGCGTGTTGAGGGCGACCGTGACCAACGTGGCGAGCCGCATCTGCTTGTTCACGCTGTCGAGGAAGCCCTGCATGCTCTCGCGGGCATAGTCGTCCTCGCGGTCGGCGTGGGCGAACATCTTGACCGTCTGGATGTTGGTGTAGCTGTCGACGATCCGCCCGGTCATGATCGAGCGGGCATCCGACTGCTCGGAGGAGACCGCGCGCAGCCGGGGCACGAAGTACCACATGGCCGCAATATAGCCGGCGAGCCACAGGAGCATCGGCGCCGACAACCGGAGATCGGTCGCGGCAAAGGCGATCAGCGCGCCGGTGAAGTAGACGACGACGTAGAGCAGCACCTCCGACAGGATCATCACCGTCTGGCGCACGGCGAGCGCGGTCTGCATCACCTTGGTGGCGACGCGGCCGGCGAAGTCGTCCTGGAAGAAGCCGAGCGACTGGCGCAGCACGTAGCGGTGGGCCTGCCAGCGCGTGCGCATGGCGAAGTTGCCCATCAGCCCCTGATGATTGACCGCCTCGTAGAAGAATTTGAGCACCGGCAGCACGATCAGCACGATGATGCTCATGACGACCAGCGTCGTCCCATGCTCGGCAAAGAACGTCTCAGGGCGGCCGGCATTGAGCCAGTCGACCAATTGGCCGAGGAAAGCAAACAGCGAGACTTCGAGCAGGGCGACGACGGTCGCCAAGGCCGACGAGGCCGCCAGCAATGGCCAGAACGGCTGCGTATAATGGAGAATGAACGGCACGAGGCCGCCGGGCGGCATCTCCGCCTGCTCCGGCGGGAACGGGTCCCGCGTCGTCTCCATCCACTTAAAAAAACGCTCGACCATGAAAGGGGCTCCGGGGTTCACTGGGGTATACCGGAGATCGCTTTAATCCGGCAAAGAGTTCCGATCGGACGGGCAGGCACACGACGTCGCGTGCGCTCAACCTTAAGCCGCACGCTGGCGAAAACCGGCGCGCGTCTATGCTAAGGATCGGAAAAGAGTACGGCGGACATGGCGGTCCGGAGCACAAAAGGCAAGAGGGAGCGGAACGGCTGATGCACGACATCGAGGACGGCAAGCGGGCGGCGAAGGCCTGGTTCGAGGCTCTGCGCGACGACATCTGCAGCGCCTTCGAAGCCATCGAGGACGACCTGCCCAAGGGCGTGTCCATGTCCTTGCGGCCGGCCGGTCGCTTCACCCGCAAGCCGTGGGACCGGACCGACCATGCGACAGGCGCGCCCGGTGGCGGCGGCGTCATGAGCATGATGGGGGGCCGCGTCTTCGAGAAGGTCGGCGTGCATACCTCCACCGTCCACGGCGAGTTCGCGCCCGAGTTCAGAAAGCAGATCCCAGGCGCCGACGAGGACCCGCGCTTCTGGGCCTCAGGCATCTCGCTCATTGCCCATCTCAACAACCCCCACGTGCCGGCAGTCCACATGAACACGCGCATGGTCGTGACCTCCAAGTGGTGGTTTGGCGGTGGCGCCGACCTCACCCCCGTGCTCGATCGCCGACGCACCCAGGAGGACCCCGACACGGTCGCCTTCCATGCCGCCATGAGCAAAGCCTGCGCCGGGCACGCGATCGCCAACTACGACCGCTACAAGGACTGGTGCGACGAGTATTTCTATCTCCCCCACCGGGGCGAGATGCGCGGCGTCGGCGGCATCTTCTACGACTACCTGACGCCCACACCGGAGCAGGGCGGGTTCCCGGCAGCACTCGCCCTCACCCAGAGCGTCGGGCGCGCCTTCCTCGACGTCTATCCGCGCATCGTGCGGCGCAACTTCGCCAGCGACTGGACCGAGGTCGACCGCGACGAGCAACTCGTCCGGCGCGGCCGCTATGTCGAGTTCAACCTGCTCTACGATCGCGGCACGCTGTTCGGGCTCCGCACCGGTGGCAACATCGAGTCGATCCTGTCGTCCATGCCGCCAATCGTGAAATGGCCATGACCACCAGCTAACTATTGCTGCATATTGCGATTGCGTGTCATCTCGGGTCGTCGCACGCTCGCCCCAATGCGTGCGTAGTCGTATTCGTGAGATGGTCCGTGACGCGGATCTTTAACGAGCGCGACCTTACAACGGACCGGGGGTCCAGAACGGGACTGTGCCGCCGGGAACAGCGCCGGCGGGCGGAGGGCTTCATTGGTGGGGGGAGAGTGATGCTCTCGTGTCGCGGCGGCCCGGACGGGTCGCGGACAGGAGAGCGGGATAATGCTCAACCCCGAGCGAGGTAGCCATGGCGACGTTTGCAAAGTCCGTTTCCCGCGAAAGCGTACTCACCGCACTGATGGCCGGCGTAACGCTGATCCTAGCCGGCCCCGCCATCGCGCTGGCCGCCGGGGACCCCACCGGCATCTGGTATGACGACCAGAAGCGCGGCGCCATCGAGATCAAGCCCTGCGGCAAGGGGCTGTGCGGCCACGTCGTCTGGGTCAAGGCCGGCGAGAACCCGCGCGGCTGCGGCAAGAAGATCATCGGCGACGTCGTCAAAGTCTCCTCGTCCGAGTGGGACAACGGCTGGATCTACAGCCCCGAGCGCAAGAAGACCTACTCTGTCGCCCTCGAACCCATCGGCCGCGACAAGTTGCAGGTCGTCGGCTATGCCGGCTCGCGACTGTTCTCCAAGACCATGACGTGGACGCGCGCACCGGCGGGTCTCGAGCGCTGCGATGCCGCCTCCACTATCGAGGCAAAGAAGCCCGAGGCCCCGGGTTCGGCTCCAGCGGTTGCCGAAAAGACGACGAAGGCCGTCCCGGCAAAGCCCGCCGAAAAGGTCGCGCTCATGCCGCCGGCCCGGTCGGCGAGCCAGGCGCTCGCCGC
>JBGSQO010000518.1:0-3826 GCA_041738055.1 Filomicrobium sp. | reverse complement strand
CCGGCGAGGACCTCGACCTCGTCGACCAGCCGCGTCGGCCGCTGCGCCTCGAGATGGGCGATTACATCATCCTGGCCAGCGACGGCCTGCAGACGCTGGAGCACGGTGAGATCGAGCGGGTCGTCTCGGCCTATGCGGAGGACGGCCCCGATGCCGTCGCGGGCGCGCTGATCCGTGCCGTCGAAGCCGTGCGCGATCCCCACCAGGACAACACGACCGTCGTCGCGGTCCGCGTCCAGGCCGCATAGAAGTCATAATTCAAATTCTGGTGGGGATTCCCATCTCACCGCATTTGACTTGCTTGGTGCGGAGCATGTTATCGTCAACCCCGCTGCTCGATTCGAGTTCGCAATCGCATCCCTGAACGCGCGGGGCAATGCGCTGTTGTCTCGGAGAGGGCGGCTCGTCCCGCTCGGTGAGCCAATGGAGAATCCAATGGCAAAGTCGACGACGACGAAGATCGGGCGCGATGCTGGCAATGGCCAGTTTATCCCGGTCAAGGTCGCGATTAGCCGCCCGAATACGGCGGTTGTCGAGACCATTAAGAAGCCCAGCAAGTAATCCGCCCGGAGCGCTTGCTACTTCAGGAGGGGTCGCTGCCGCGAGGTGGCGGCCCCTTTCTGACAGATGTTTCTTACGAATCGCTCCTCCTGCAAAGTGAGTCAAATTGACTCACCCTTCAGCGCGATAGTCCGAACCATAGAGCCGCTCTCGCTTGACGCATCACCGCCCGTCCGTGACGCCCCCTGTCGCCAGCAACCCCATGGCCGGCGCCCTCTGGGTCGTGGTCGCCATGGCGCTGTTTGCGGGCATCACCGCCTTGGGCCGGCATCTGGCACTGGCCGGCATCGACCCGCTGCAGGTCGTGTTCTTCCGCAACTTTTTCTGCGTCGTCCTGATGCTGCCGCTGCTCGCCTGGCGCGGTGCCTCGCTCTTTCGCACCGACCAGATCCACCTCTACGGCACTCGCGTCGCCATCAGCTTCCTGTCCATGATGGCGATGTTTCACGCGGTCGCCCTGATCCCCATCGGCGAGGTGACGGCGATCGGCTTCCTGTCGCCCATCTTCGCCACCCTGTTTGCCATCCTGCTGCTGGGCGAGCGCGTGCATCTCCACCGCTGGCTGGCGCTCGCGGCGGGCTTGCTGGGCGCGATGATCATCCTGCAGCCGACCGGCGGTGGCCTCGGGCTGGGCCAGTTCTACGCCCTCGTCTCGGCCTTCGCCGTCGGCATCATCGGGCCGCTGGTCAAGAAGCTCACGCTCACCGATGACCCCGACCGCGTCGTGTTCATTACCAATGCGCTGCTGACGCCCTTGTCGCTGGTCCCGGCCCTGTTCGTCTGGACGTGGCCGCCACTCGACCTCATCCCGGCCTTGATCGGCCTGGGCGCCACCGCCGTGCTCGGCCACATGGCCTTCGTCAGGGGCTACGCAGCAACCGACGCCTCACTCGTTGCAACCTACAAGTTTGTGCGCCTGCCGTTCGCCGTCCTGATCGGGTACCTCGCCTTCGGCGAGACGATCGCACCGACCACCTGGCTCGGCGGTCTCGTCATCTTCATCGCCGCCGCCGTCGTCACCCACCGCGAGGTACGCGGCAGGGGCCGCATTGCCGCCGGGTCAGTTGCACCCCTCCCCCCAAGCTGATGACAGGCCACCGGTCCTGTCGCGGCCTCCCAATAAAAAAGGCCGGAGCATGTGCTCCGGCCTCTCTGAGTTTCCCCGCTGCCGAGACTTACGCCGCCCGTTCGCGCTGACCCGGTTCGAGGAACCGGCAGAGCCCTCTGGCACTTTAGGGCGTCACTGTTCGATCATTGCCCCAGCGTTCGGACCGGTCACCCGGGTGATTGCAATTGCCCGCCGTTCGATGGAGTCGTTACCAGGAAGATGCCCAGGCCAGCCATGGTTCGCAAGCAATCAACCCGCGAGTCATGCGCATTTCTGAAGGATCCCTGTTGCGCCTTCGACAGCAGTGCTTTTCGCAACAACGATTGAGATTCGCCACGTTTCCGCCCAAGTCGATCATGAGGCGTTCTCAGAATACCTAAAAACTTGAATATACTGATACAAATTCAATTTCTACTGCCTCGGACCAGCCACGATTGCGGCTGCGAGAAAGAGCGAGTGGCGAGGCCGGTGAGTTATCCACATTCACAATCAGTGCCCTGCGCAGTCACGCGTTACCCGAAGGCCACAAGCAAGACACACCTGCGAATCAATACAGACACCTGATAATCCACAACCCCTTCAAAATTTGCACAGCCGCCACGCTGGCTGGCGCGACGGCTGTCATGGCTCTGTCATGCGTAAAGAGGCGATGCAGTGCCGCAGCCCGCATCGAGCTTCAATCCATGCGGACGGTCGTGTCCTCGGGCGGGGCCTCGGGGAACACCGGATAGACTTTGGCGACGCGGCCCATCTGCTTGGTCAGCGCCAAGACGATATCGATGGCGGGCGTGTCGACATCGACGATACGACCCATCTCCTGCACGACCGTCAGCAGGGCATCCAACTCGATCTGGCGGCCCTTCTCGAGATCCTGCAGCATGCTGGTGCGGTGCGCGCCGACCGAGGCTGCGCCATTGATCCGCCGCTCGATGTCGACGCGGAAGTGGGCGCCGATCCGCCGCGCGATGATCTCGGCCTCCTCCATCATCTTGCGGGCGACCATGCGCGTGCCCGGGTCGGTCGCGACGATATCGAGGGTCGCGTGGGTCAGCGCCGAGATTGGATTGAAGCACAGGTTACCCCACAGCTTCAGCCAGATGTCGTTGCGGATTTCCGGGTAGATCTTGGACTTGAGACCCGCCGCCTCGAATGCGGCCGCGAGCTTGCGCACCCGCTCGCTCTCCTGGCGGTTCGGCTCGCCGAGCCCATAGCGATCGCCATAGATGTGCTTGATGACGCCCGGCGCGATGATCTCGGCGGCCGGATAGACCGTGCAGCCGATGGCCCGCTGCGGCCCGATCGCCTTCCACTGCCGCCCGCCCGGATCGACGCTCTCGAGCTGGAGGTTCGCGTACTGCCCCTCGAAGCCGTAGAAGTACCACCAGGGAATGCCGTTCTGCGCCGTCACCACCGCGGTGTCGGGGCCGAGCAGCGGCGTCAGGTGATCAGCCGCATCCCACGCCTGATGCGATTTCAGCGTGACGATCACATAGTCCTGGGGACCGAGGTCTTCGGGGTCCTTGGTGGCCGGCATCCGCGCCACCTTCTCTTCGCCCCCGATGATGAGCTTGAGCCCGTTCTCCTTGATGGCCGCCAGATTGGCCCCGCGCGCGACGAGCGACACGTCGAGACCGGCGAGCTTCATGAGCACGCCGATGTGCGCGCCAATGGCGCCGGCGCCGTAGATGCAGATTTTCATGGGGCCCCTCCCGAGCTGTTTTTTGGGGTGCGTGGCATGCGGCACACCTGACCAAAGTCTTAGCGCGGACTGGTGGCGCTTCGTCAAGCCTCAGCAATCCCGGCTGCCCGTTCGGCTTCGATCCACCCGCCCGGTCAGGTAGTGGAGCCTGCTTCACGCACGGCCAGACGAGCCGCGTCCTGCATGTTGGCCGCCTCCTTGATGGGCGCACCCGCGCCGCGCAGCCGCTGCAAAGCGAAGTCGGCGTTGTTGCCCGCCATCCGCACCACGATCGGCACCCGCCGCGCCGTCTTGCCGAGCGCGATCTGCAAGCCGTCGGCGATGGTATCGCAGCGCTGCATGCCGCCGCCGTGGACATTGACCAGGATCGCCCGCACGCGCGGATTGGCGAGCACCCGCCCGAACCCGTAGGCGATGTCGAGACTGGTGGCCGTCGTCCGGATGTCCATGAAGTTGGC
>JBGSQO010000515.1:0-2855 GCA_041738055.1 Filomicrobium sp. | reverse complement strand
CGGACACGCGCCCGTTGTGAGCCCGTGCCCGCGCTTGCCGCCGCGCGGACCCTTGGCTAGACGGGCCACGCGTCGGGAGGGGTGGCAGAGCGGTCGATTGCACTGGTCTTGAAAACCAGCGAGCCGCGAGGCTCCGCGGGTTCGAATCCCGCCCCCTCCGCCAGCGCAGGCGAAAACTATCAATTCTCTCAAGGGCTTAGCGTATTCTCGCTGGCCTAGATCCCATCTCGGTTCCCACAGTGCAGCGGGTTCTGACGGCTGGTTGCCTGGTGCCTGGGCTGCTGGGCGGTTGCTAGGGCTCGCGTCATCTCGGTGGCCTCGAGCGGGAGCGGTTGGGTGCGTTCGGCCGCCGCGGATCGGGAGCATGGCCACCTACCCTGCTGGGCGGAACCGGTCGGCTCAGACTTGCCAGCGATGATCGCCGATCCTGGTGCTGCTCGCATGGCGCGCGACCCTGGTCGCGGGCCTGCGCGACCGGCATGATGGCACTGCTGGTGCTCACCGGCCGATCAGCCGCGCAGCCGGGGCTTCCGGTGTCGAGCAAGGCTGGTCCCAGCGTTCGCGCCCGGCGACAAGCCGATCATGGACGAGGCCGTCATCGACAGTAGCGCCGCCGCTTGCGCCACGACAGCTCGGTAAGGCCGTGGGTCCGGGCGGTCGCGCGTAGCATTCCTGACTGAGGTGCACCTGCGCTGATCAATGCTGCCCCTTCGCGGTGGCGTCAGTCCGGCCCGAGAGCGAAAAGCGTCAAGCGCCTGGTCGCCTGTACCAAGCCGGCGTGCCGCCGGGATTCGGTGTCGCCGACAAGGCCTAAGCCATCAACGCAATCCGCCGCAGGCGTCGCCCGGCGGGGCATGTCGGCGGTCGCTACCTGCCCGCGGATGCGGAGCCAATCAGGCGCAGCTCCGCAGTTAGACGTCACTCGGTGCAGCCCTCTCGCGGCCATTCGAGCGGGGCCATGCACCGCCTGCTTGCGGGGCAAGCAACCGATCTGCTGCCCGCAGCGGGCCAGCTAGAGGAGGACGCCCACTCAACGCCGGCCCGCTTTTCGCGTCACGTGCGGCTTTGCCGCCTCCCTCGGAGGTGGCCATGTCCAGGGCGTGGGTTTTCGTCGTACTGCAAGGCTCCTGCGAGAAGCCGGCTTGGCCACGGGGTGGGAAGCTCGGCCGGCAAGAAGGAGCATGCGGGGCAGGCGAACGGCTAAGCCACTCGCCGCCTTTTGCTGTGTCTCCCGAGTCTCGGAACGCCGAGCGACCGTTCGGGCCGGCCTCAAGGGGGGTACCCCACATCGAAACCGGGACCCCGGGGGTGGTGGCAAAGGTGGGCCCCGGCGAAACGGATGGCTAGCGCGAAGAAAGTGCTTGTCCTGCCCGACCAGCTGGCTCGATCCAGCTACTCGTCCCACCCCGCTGCTGAGTATCTCGAGGGGCCCGTGAGCGGACCTCCCCCCGGAGAGCGGGTTGCGCCATAGCACCCGGTGTCTGCTTCCATCGCGGTGCCGAACGCGCCCTAGCCGAGCCGAAGCTTCAGTCGCCGCGCGGTGGTTGTCCCCACGGGCCTGGGGCCGGCCGAATGTCATGTTGCCCACAGGAGGACCGCTGCACTCTCGGGTGGACAGGACGCTCCGACCGCGCTTCAATGACAGCGAGTTCGGTTGAGCATTCGTCTCTTGGCATATTGGGGCGCCGGTATGGCCGCCATCCTCGATCTCAAGCCCGGCTCCCGGGTCATCGGGCTCTCGCAATCGGGACCGTGCACGCTCGTGCAGGTCGAGCCGATCGGCGCCGAGACGCTCGAGGTCACGTGGCGCGATCCGGCCGGGAATCTCGCGCAACGCATTCTGTTCGCTGCCGACGTCGCGCCGCTGGTGGTGGTCGCCGAAGGCCGCTCCTGGTCGTTCGCCAGCGACGGGGACGCCTTCAAGCTCGCGCTGGAGGCGACACGCATCCGCCTCGCGCATCTGTTCGACCCCTACCTCGCCGTCACCACCTCGCTGATCGAGCCGCTGCCGCACCAGATCACGGCGGTCTATGCCGAGCTCCTGCCGCGCCAGCCGCTGCGCTTCCTGCTCGCCGACGACCCAGGTGCCGGCAAGACGATCATGGCGGGGCTCCTGATCAAGGAGCTGCTGATCCGCGGGGACCTCAAGCGCTGCCTGATCGTGGCGCCGGGCAGCCTCGTCGAGCAATGGCAGGACGAGCTGTTCGAGAAGTTCGGGCTGGACTTCGACCTTCTGACCCGCGAGCGGGTCGAGGCGTCGCGCACGGGCAACCCGTTCCTGGAGCAGGATCGCTGGATCGTCCGGCTTGATCAGCTGAGCCGTGCCGAGGACCTGCAGGAGAAGCTCGCGGCGGCGCCGGAGTTCGACCTCGTCGTCTGCGACGAGGCTCACCGCATGGCGGCGAGCTTCTTCGCCTCCGAGGTCCGCTACACGAAGCGCTACCTCCTGGGCCAGCGCCTGGGCGGCCACTGCCGCAACCTGCTCCTCATGACCGCCACGCCGCACAACGGCAAGGAAGCCGACTTCCAGCTCTTCATGGCGCTCCTCGACGGCGACCGGTTCGAGGGAAAGTTCCGCGACGGCGTGCACGTCGCCGATCCCTCCGACATGATGCGCCGGCTGACCAAGGAGGAGCTGCTCAAGTTCGACGGCACGCGGCTCTTTCCCGAGCGCCACGCCTACACGGTGAAGTACGACCTCTCGCCGGCCGAGGCCGCGCTTTACGCCGCCGTCACGGACTATGTCCGCAACGAGATGAACCGGGCCGACGCGCTGGCCGAGGGCGAGGAGAAGCGCCGGCAGAATGTCGGCTTCGCGCTCCAGATCCTGCAGCGGCGGCTCGCCTCCTCGCCGG
>JBGSQO010000505.1:0-5708 GCA_041738055.1 Filomicrobium sp. | reverse complement strand
TCGCCGTCGTCGCCCCCGCGCGAGCCGCCGGCGCCCGCTTGAAGGACGTCGTTCGCAGCGACGGCATCGAGATCGGCGCGGCCCTGGAGGGCTATCACCGCCGCTTGCAGTTGCTGGCCGATGCGGGCGTCGACGTCGTCCATGCGGATTTCTCCGCCGAGTTCGGCCGCTCGCTCGAGTACTACACCGGCTTCGTGTTCGAGATCATCGCCGACCAGCTCGGCCCTGCCACCCCCATCGCCGGGGGCGGCCGCTACGACGGGCTGATCAAGATGTGCGGGGCCGCGACCGACCAGCCGGCCGTGGGAGCCGCCATCCACACCGAACGGCTGATGGCGGCCAAGAGACTATGATAGGGGGGAGCCGACAATGACAGATCGCCTGCAGATCGCGCTGCCGTCCAAGGGCCGGCTCATGGAGCAGACCAGCGAGTTGTTCGCGGCCGCCGGGCTCCACGTGCGCAAGACCGGCAACGAGCGCGGCTATCGCGGCGAGATCGAAGGCTTCGACACCGTCGACATCACCTTCGTCTCCGCCTCCGAGATCGCGTGGTACCTGAAGACCGGCAAGGCGCACCTCGGCGTCACCGGCGAGGACCTCGTGCAGGAGAAGATCTCCGACTACAAGACCCGCATCGCCTTCCTGAAGAAGCTCGGCTTCGGCTATGCCGACGTCGTCGTGGCCGTCCCGCGCTGCTGGATCGACGTCGAGACGCTGGCCGACGTCGACGCCATCGCCGGCCGCTTCCGCGAGGCACACGGGCGCTGGTTCCGCGTCGCGACCAAGTACCTGAACCTGACCCGCCGCCACTTCTCCGAGAAGGGCTTCTCCGACTACCGCATCGTCGAGAGCCTGGGCGCCACCGAGGGCACACCGGCGGCCGGCACCGCCGACTTCATCGTCGACATCACCACGACGG
The DNA here is from genome assembly GCA_041738055.1 of Filomicrobium sp. Taxonomy (GTDB): domain Bacteria; phylum Pseudomonadota; class Alphaproteobacteria; order Rhizobiales; family Hyphomicrobiaceae; genus Filomicrobium. Next base: position 4,789 of record JBGSQO010000505.1, on the reverse strand, counting down.
GAGCAACGCTCGCCGCCAACGGCCTGAAGATTCTCGCCGACGGGATCATCCTGAAGTCGCAGGCCAATCTCGTCGCCTCCAAGGCGGCCGAGTGGTCGCCACGCCAGCGCGAAGCCGAGAACGAGATCCTGCGGCGGCTGGGGGCCTGACAGTCGTATAAAGACCGCGAGTAGAACGATTTCTAGTATTTCGTGTGACGGGAACCACGCGAGCCCGTTACAGGATTTCTGTTCCCAGTTGTGGTCCAGTTATCCCGCGTAGTGTCGTTCGCCCGAGATCTATAATGCGGCTCAACATACCGCCCGGATTTGGTCGTATAACCTCGTACTTGGACCCGATCATCGTTCGACCCACCTCCAGATATTGGGAACCCTGGGGAGCTCGAAGTAACAGGGACGTGATGAGTCTGGCTAGGTCCTGCCAGCGCCAGCGAGGCCATTGGTTCATGCGTGAGTGTCGGTGTTGCGCATTCGCGCTTCCGCAACTTGTGTTCAGGATACAGCCGGTCGACCTGATCGCATGAAACGAGCCGTCCCTGTTCATCGACAAATCTTAAGGTTGGCTCACCAGACCCATGGGGCTTCTGCCCCTCCTTTCCGGGAACCGCTAATGCGCATCCGGCAAATACTGCAAAAACAATAAACAGCCCCACAACAATTTTCTTCAACATTGTTTTCCCCCGCCATCTCAGAACTCAGCTGATCATGGCAAACACGGGTAACGTTGATCCTAAGGCGGTGAGGAACATTCGAACAATGACAGAGGGCGATGAGAGGGTCGAACTCCCGAACTCTCCGGCCTCACGCGGCAAAGCCGCTCCGGCGGGGCGGCCTGTTCGGCCGGCCTCGCCTTGCGAGCCTGATGTCATACGCGCGCGATGGTGGGCGATGAGAGGGTCGAACTCCCGACATCCTCGGTGTAAACGAGGCGCTCTACCACTGAGCTAATCGCCCGATCCGAGCCGGGACCCTACCTGCTCTTGGCCGTCCGGGAAAGAGGCGTATCGCCATCCCGAAGCGATGGTCCAGGACGAGCGTGCCCCGACCGGCCCCCGCACGAGGCTGATGGCCGGCGCACGCTCCGGAGACGCTTACTTCGCCTTCTTGGCGGCCGGCTTCTTGGCCGGAGCCTTGGTGGCGGCAGCCGCCGGGGCCTTCTCGGCCTTTGCAGCGGGCTTCTTGGCAGCGGGCTTTGCTGCCGGCTTGGCGGCAGGCTTGGCCTTGGTGTCTGTCTTTGCCATGTGTGTCCATGTCCACAGTCGTTGCGCTGAAACGCACTCGAGACTGACGACGCCGCGTCGATGACGCGCAACTCCAGTGGAAAAGCCCCACGCGAGTCGCGTCAACGGCTGGCCGTCTACGGGGTGCGCTTATGCACAGTTGCCCGCTTCGGAGGCAGGACCGGAGGGCCTCAGAAAAGAAAAGGGGGCCTTTTCAGCCCCCTTCCTTTCGTCTCGCGCGAACACTGTCTCGCAGCGTCAGTTCAGCAAATCCTTCAGCGCCTTGGACGGCGTGAACTTGGCGACCTTGGACGCCTTGATCTTGATCGCCTCGCCGGTCAGCGGGTTGCGGCCCTCGCGGGCGGCGCGCTTGGTCACCTTGAACGTGCCGAAGTCGGGGATGCGGACTTCCTCGCCCTTCTTCATCTCGGCCTTGATGTGGGCGAGCATGGCTTCGACGGCCGTACCAGCTTTATCCTTGGTGATCTCGCACTCTTTGGCGATGGCGTCGATCAGGTCTTTCTTGCTCATCTTTATCCTATCCCTAGCTTTGCGACGCATCCCGCCATCGGGCCTCGAGCCCGCCTGTGAAAGACGCCTCGCGCTGGTGTCTGTCGCAACAGAGGTCGCAGCAAAACGCCCATTTTCCGGGCCCGTCAAGAGGGTCACCCCCTCGGAAGGCCCGAAAACACTGGGATAAGCGACGATTGCCCGACGCAAAGCCCCTGTTGGCGGGGGCCTGCGAAGTCTCATGGCCAGATTATGACGGGTTTGGCGGGCCTTCGCGCCTTATACCGTCCCGCCGATGTTTCGATACAGCGTCTGTTCGGTCGGCGGGACGGTATCGACTTTTGTCGGCGCCTTCCGACACTCGTTCCGAGAGCCGGCCGGAAGGCGCGGCCTACCGATAGGTGTGTCATAACTTCTGCGGGTTGGTATTACTCGGCGATCACGACCATCTGCTCACGCACCTTCTTGCCGATCGAGCCCAGCGACTGCATGAGACCGTTCTCGATGTCCTCGGCATTGTAGAAGTTGCCGGCCGAGGCGCAGCCCTGCAGAAGATCCAGGGTGTGCTGGTCGCCGAGGTCGTAGCCGATGGTGTAGACGGAGATATCGCGACCCTTCATGGCGCCGCACAAGGCCGTCAGGTTGGCCTCGCCATTTGCTGCCGACTGCGAGCCGTCCGAACCCCAGCCCGGTGCGGTCTGCATGCCGTCGGTCAGCAGGACGAAGACCTTCAGCGTCTCGTTGGTGTTGTAGGCAGCCGCCCCGCCGAGGACCCCGTCCGGCGATAGGGCCTGGAAGCCGATCTCCGCGCCCAGCGCGATGTGGGTCCACATGAACGGCTCCATGGCGGTCAGCTTGGCCTTCACTTGGGACACACTGGCATTGAGAGGCACGACCTTCAGGCCCAAGGCATCCATGTCCGCGCAATTGTGGGAACTGGTGATCTCGCCCCAGCGCGTGTCGTTGGACACAGATGGCCGGTCTTCGCGCGTATTCGCGGGATTGCGACGATCCTGCGTACAGCCGTTGTAGCTGACATCGGAGCGCACAGCCCACGACGGCAGGTCGACCCGCACCATGGCGGCGAACGGGACGATCGCGAACTTGACGTTGGGATTGCTGCCGTTATCGGAGATCGTGTCGATCAGCTTGTGGGCGGCTTCCTTCATGCGGATGTACTTGTCCGCCATGATCATCGAGTCGGAGTAGTCGAGCACGAGCACGACCTCCACGTCCCGCAGGGCTGCGACGGGCACCTTGGCTGCCGCATGCACGGGGATCTGGGTGTAGCCGAACAGCCCCATGATATGGGTGGGCAGATTGCGCATGGCCGAACCCACCACGCGCTTGGAGGACCCGTTCTCGCCGGGCTCCACGACGAAGCTCGGCATCAGGCTGGAGGGCCCCGCGTAGTTCTCGCGGAATACCTTGGCGGCGCGCGCGATGCGCTTGGCGTCGTTATCCTCCAGCAGCGTCGCCGCCGACAGGCTGGCCGCGTCGATCGCCTTCTGCAGCCGCTGCTTCTCCGAGAGTGCCAGACCGAAGTCCACGCTCATGCCGACGGCCGACAGCAGCACCAGGATCGAGAACGCAAACAGGATGGCGATGCTGCCGTCACGACAGCGGGAAAAGCACTCGAGTTGGCGGCGGGCATGGGCGATAGCACGCATGGGCATGGGAGCGGCCTATTGGGTCGTACGCGAGGGAACGTCGGCAGGAATTCTGGTTTGAACCAAGCCCGTTTAAGAAATCGTCAGCATGAGCACTGCTGCGGCAGCCGATCGGGCAAGCAGGGTTAAAGCCTGCTGAAGGAGTGGATCAATCCGGCACGACCGGCGTTGCTGACGACGTTGCCGACCACTCCGGGATGCGGCAAGACCTGCTGGCGTGCCGAGCACGGCGCCCCTCGTTCGCTCAACGATCAACCAGGAAGCCCACCGCCGATGCTGCCCCAGACACCGGGACTTTTCGCCTACGCCCTGCCCGTCGCACTGCTGATCGCCTCCAACATCTTCATGACGTTCGCCTGGTATGGGCATCTGGCCTACAAGGACCGCCCGCTGCTGCTCGTCATCCTCGTGTCGTGGGCAATCGCAGGGTTCGAGTATTGTCTGGCGGTGCCGGCCAACCGCATGGGGCACTCGGTCTATTCGGCCGCCGAGCTGAAGACCATCCAGGAAGTGGTGACGCTCCTGGTCTTTGCCGTCTTTTCCGTGATCTACTTGAAAGAACCTCTGGGTCTCAACCATCTTATAGGGTTCACGCTCATCGCTGCCGGCGCTGCCTTCGTGTTTGCCGGTCGCGGCTGACTTTCACATTGCGGCAGAGCAGGATAGAGTTTCACAAGTCGGCAAGCCGGTTGAAACGGGAGACGTGCGCATGACCCAGAATCGGGTGGCCTTGGTCAGTGGCGCCAACAGGGGGATCGGGCTGGAGACCGCACGAGGCCTCGCCCGGCTCGGTATGATGACAGCGATGGGCTGCCGCGACCTCGCCAAAGGCGAGGCTGCCGCCGATGTCTTGCGGTCGGAAGGCCTCGATCCCGTCGTGATCGCCCTCGATGTCGCCGATCCGGCCAGTGTGGCGCGGGCGGTGGCCCAGACCATCGAGCTGCTGGGCCGCATCGACGTGCTCGTCAACAACGCCGGCATCCTGCTCGAGCGCTCCTCGACCGGCACCTCCGGCACCGCGCTGACCGTGACGCCGGCCGCCGTGCGCGAAACGTTCGAGGTCAACACCATGGGCCCGCTGCTGCTGATGCAGGCCGTATTGCCCCACATGCAGGCGCAGGGCTACGGCCGCATCGTCAATCTGTCGTCGGGCATGGGGCAACTGTCGGACATGGGCGGCGGATACACCGCCTATCGGCTGTCCAAGGCCGCCTTGAATGCCCTGACACGCACCGCAGCCGCCGACGTCGGCGCTGGCCCAGTCAAGATCAACGCCATGTGCCCCGGCTGGGTGAAGACCGACATGGGCGGGCCGGACGCGGCGCGATCGATCCCCGAGGGCGCCGAGACGACTCTCTGGCTCGCCACGCTGCCCGACGACGGCCCGACG
>JBGSQO010000472.1:0-3657 GCA_041738055.1 Filomicrobium sp. | reverse complement strand
CCCCGCCCGCGCCGGCGACGATGACCTTGAGCCCGCGCCCGCGCGCTTCCCGTGCATAGCGGTACAGCCGATCGGGCGTGCGATGCGCCGAGACGATGCGCGTCTCGAAGGGAACCGCCAGCTCGCTCAGCACCTCGCAGGCGAGCCGCATGGTCTTGAAATCCGACTGGCTGCCCATGATGACGCCGACGAGCGGCGTCTCCGAGCGAGGCAGTGCGGACGTCTTGCTGGCTGTGGTCATGCTTTGTTCCGCCGTTGTGTGCGGGCGTGGAGACCGGCTGGAACAACGTCCAGTCGAAAGGAAGCGCGCCTTTTAGACGGAGAGCCTACCCAAGGCAAGCGCGGTTGTCGCCTTGTCTCGAGGTGGATGGTCCTTCGCACCTGCACACCTGATGAGTTGCCGCAGGCCCGCAGTCCACCTAGGCTTGCGATGGGGCTTTCGAGTGTCAGGACTCCATGGGGGGCGGTTTCCAGCATCCACGAGGAGCATTGAGTAATGAGAGTACGCGAGATCCTGAAGGCCAAGGGCAGTGAGGTCAGCACCGTGCGGGCCGACCTCACCATCGGAGCCCTGGCGCAGCGCCTGCGGGATGCCCGCGTCGGTGCCATGGTGGTGACCGGCGAAACCGGGTTGATCGAGGGCATCGTCTCCGAGCGGGACGTGGTCTACGCCATGGCCGAGCATGGGGCGGGTGCCGCCTCCCGCCGCGTCGGCCACATCATGACGGCCGGCGTCATCACTTGCACGCCGGACGAGGCGGTCTCCGACGTGGCCCGGACAATGACGCATCGGCGCATCCGCCATATGCCGGTGACCGAAAAGGGCCGCCTCGTCGGCATCGTGTCGATTGGCGACGTGCTGAAGAACCGCCTCGGCGAGATGGAACTCGAGGCCAACGTGCTGCGCGACGTGGCCATCGCCGCCCGCTGATACCGACCCGCAGAAGTTGTAACCCACCACTCGGTAGACCGCGCCTTCCGGCTGGCTCTCGGAACGAGTGTCGGAAGGCGCAAACAAAGACAATACCGTCCAGCCGCCCCGCCAGACACAGGGTTGAAACATCGGTGGGACGGTATGAGCGAGCATCAGCCGTGGCCGCTCTTGCGTGCCTTTTCGGGAAACAGCACTCCGATGGGCACCAGAGCGGCTTCGACGGCGGGCATCAGGATCGTGCCGAGGGCGAAACCGACGACGCCATCGAGGACCGCCGTCACCAGCCAATCGACAAAGCCCCACGCGCCGCCGCCGGATAGGGCATAGGCGATGGCCTTGATGGTGTCGTAGGGCCAGGACAGATGCAGGTCGTGCAGGCCGTGCAGGACGATGCTGCCGCCGACCCACAGCATGGCCGCTGTTCCTACGGTTCCGATCACGCTGAGGACCGTCGGCATGGCCGCAACCAGCCCGCGCCCGAACGCGCGCGTTGCTTCGGCGCGGCCCGACTTTGCGAGGCGCAGGCCCACGTCGTCCATCTTCACCAGCAGCGCGACCGCGCCATAGACGAGCACGGTGATCATCACGGCGACGACGGCCAGCACCACCGCGCGAGTCCAGAAATCGCCGCTGTCGATGGTGGCAAGCGCAATGGTCATGATCTCCGCAGACAGGATGAAATCGGTTTTGATGGCGCCCGCGACCCGCTGCTCCTCGAGGTGCGCGGCGTCGAGCGTCTCGGCCTGCTGCGGGCCTTCGTCCTTGTGGTGCGACATCGCGTGCCAGATCTTCTCGGCGCCCTCGAAGCAGAGGTAGGCGCCGCCTAGCATCAACAGCGGCGTGATGATCCACGGCACCAGCGCCTGCAGAATGAGCAGCGCCGGCAGCAGGATGACCAGTTTGTTGAACAGCGAGCCGCGCGCGATTTTGTAGACGATCGGGATCTCACGCGCCGCCGGCAGCCCGGTGACATATTTCGGCGTGACGGCTGCGTCGTCGATCACGACACCGGCCGACTTGGCGCTGGCCTTGGCGGCATGCGCGGCGATGTCGTCCACCTGGGTTGCCGCCAGCTTGGCGATGGCTGCGATGTCGTCGAGCAGTGCGAGAATGCCACTCATGCGGGTTGGTCATCCCTGTTGGTGTCGGCGGGCGGGTCGAGGCGTCCCCGGTCCTCTTACCGAATCGCGATTTACGATCCGTGTTGCCTGGGTTGGCAGGCAGGTCAACTGACTTCGATACAATGAACAGTCTTCCTCAGCCGGCAGGTATCAGCCGCATCACGGTCTCCAGAGTATCGGCCTCAGTGGCCGGCTTGTCCCAGCGGATGCGCGCGATGCGGGGAAAGCGCATGGCAACGCCCGATTTGTGCCGGGGTGAACGCTGCACGGCATCGAAGGCGATCTCCAGGACGAGACCGGGAGCGACCGCGCGCACCGGCCCGAAGCGCTCGGTCGTATGCGAGCGGACGAACTGGTCGAGGCGCTTCAATTCGGCATCCGTGAAGCCGGAATAGGCCTTGCCGACGGGCACGAGTTCGCCACCATCGCCTGTCTCGGATGCCGCCTGCCGCCAGACGCCGAAGGTGTAATCCGAATAGAGCGACGAGCGCTTGCCCGAGCCGCGCTGCGCATACATGAGGACGCAGTCCAGCGTGAGCGGCGCCCGCTTCCATTTCCACCAGTGCCCCTTGGGACGGCCGGGCAGATACGGGCTTGCCTTGCGCTTCAGCATCAGGCCCTCGATGCCGGCCTCGCGCGTGCCGCTCCAGATGGCGTCCAACTCCGGGAAGGCGGAGAAAGATATGAGTGCGCTGAGATCGGTCAGCGGCGGGGCTCCGGTCGCGTGCCAAGACTCAAGTCGTTGGCGGCGCTCGATGAACGGCAGCGGGCGGAGGTCCTGCTCGCCGACCGACAACAGATCGTAGAGGCGGACGTGAGCGGGATACTCGCGCAGCATGCGGGCAGAGACGACCTTGCGATTGAGCCGCTGCTGCAGGTCGTTGAAGGGGGCGACCTCGTGTCCGCGCAAGACCAGCAACTCGCCGTCGACCACGCAGTCGCGCCCGAGAAACGACGAGGCGATCTCCGGGAAGGCGGCCGAGATATCGTCTCCCGTCCGCGAAAACAGCCGCATCTCGCCCCCGCGGGCGGCTGCCTGCACGCGGATGCCGTCCCACTTCCATTCCGCGACCAAGTCGTCGGGCGTTAATCCGGCCCAGTCCTCGGCTTCGATGGGGTGGGCGAGCATCATCGGCCGGAATACGGGGCGCGCTCCCGGATCGGGCCGTGCGCTGCGCCCTTCGAGCCAGTCGAACAGAGGGGCGTAGGGCGCATCGAACGCGTGCCAGATCTCCTCGATGGCATCGACCTCTTGCCCGAAAGCCTCCGCAACGGCCGTCTTGGCGAGCCGGGCCGAGACGCCGACACGCGGCGCGCCGCCGATCAGCTTCAAGAGCGCGAACCGCCCCGACGCGTCGAGCCGGTCGAGGAAGCCGGCGATCAGGGGAGCAAACGTGGTCGAGGGGGCGGCCAGGACAGCATCCACGACTTCGGCGAGCCGAGGTGGCTCTTGTGCGGTCCTCTCAGCGCCAGCGGGCTCAGACCACAGCAGGGCAACGGTCTCGGCCGTATCGCCGACATAATCGCGCGACAGCCGGTAGAGTTCGGGATCGACGGTTCGGCCGAGCAGGTCGGGCAGGATGCGCCGGAGCGGCACGCTGA
>JBGSQO010000458.1:0-3194 GCA_041738055.1 Filomicrobium sp. | reverse complement strand
GAGGGGCAGCAGCGGTCTGGCGTGCAATTCACCCAGGACGGCCGGCCGGTCGGCATGCTCGGCAAACCCGAGCGGTCCCCGACGGGTCGCGACTGCCGGCATGGTCTGGCCGGTCGTGCGGCCGAGGCTATCGGTGCTCATGACTTGGTCCCCCTGTTGGCACCCTACTGAGCGCATCCGCAGCGAACAACTGTACGTTTCGGCGCAACGCCCTCAGTCGTAAGCCTGGATTGGCAGAGCTACCCCTGCCACCTACAGTCTTTCCTCCGTCCCCGACAAGGTCTCCCCATGCAAACGTCCGTTTCCTCCCGCCCCCGCGCCGGGCTGTTCGTCACCTGTCTCGTCGACGTGATACGCCCTTCGATCGGGTTTGCGGCGGCCACGCTCATCGAGGCGACGGGCTGCGAGGTTATCGTCCCCCCGGGTCAGACCTGTTGCGGGCAGCCGGCCTACAACTCCGGCGACCGCAAGACCGCCATTGCACTCGCCCGCCAGACCATCGAGGCCTTCGCCGATTGCGATTACGTCGTTGCCCCGTCCGGCTCCTGCGCCGGCATGCTGAAAGCACACTATCCCCGCCTGCTCGACGCCACCGAGGCCGACCGTGCAGCCGCAAAGGCTTTTGCCGGGAAGACCCACGAACTCGTTTCCTTCCTGTTCAACGAGCGCGGGATGCGGCAGGCCCCCGGCGTGTTCGAGGGCGCCGTCACCTATCACGACAGTTGCTCGGGCCTGCGCGAATTGTCCATCAAGACCGAGCCGCGCCAATTGTTGACCTCGATCAAGGGGCTTTCCTTCGTCGAGATGGATGATAGTGAAATCTGCTGCGGCTTCGGCGGGACGTTCAGCGTCAAGTTCCCCGACATCTCGAACGCCATGGTCGAGAAGAAGGCCGCCAACATCGCCGCAGCAGGCCCGGCGACACTGCTGGCGGGCGATCTCGGGTGCCTGATGAACATGGCCGGCAAGCTGCGCCGGCAGGGCCGCGATATCGCCTGCCGCCACGTCGCGGAGGTGCTTGCGGGCGAGTTGTCCGATCCGCCTATCGGCTGGCCGCGCTGAGCCGGGGGATCTGGCGTCAAGCCTCTCAGCGTCCGCCGGGTTCGCCTACATCGCTACCCAACGGAGGACACCCCTAAATGTCGCATGTGCCGCACGAACTGGCCGACGAGTTCCCCGACCTCAAGCAGCAGATCCACGCCTTGAAGCTCGCGGATCATCACTTCGCCCGGCTCGCCGACGCGTATCATCAGCTCAACCGCGAAATCCATCGCGTCGAGGCGGCCGGGGTCAACGTCGGGGACGAGGCCTTCGAGGACCTGAAGAAAAAGCGCCTCACGCTCAAGGACGAGCTGTTTTCGATTCTGAAAGCGGCTTGAGAACCGGAAGGTTCATGTACCTCATGACCCACCGGCCTACGCGCTCGTTCGCAGACCTTGGCCTTCGAGGGGCTCTCCGCCCCTCGATCACGCCCTCCAGGGACTAATCCCCATACGCACTAAGATTCCGGCTGGAGCCATCGGCCCAAGTGAAGACGGGGGGCGTTGCCCCCTCGACCCCCACCAAGGCCTTAGGCCTTGGAACCATCACCCGGAGTTCAGGGCACGCCCGTCGCCCAGGAGCAGGTAAACGGGGTGATCCCCCGCGCGGGGTTCGGGGGGCGCGCAGCCCCCGTCTTCACTAGACCGGCCCTCACGATGGCTGCGATCTCAAACGTAGAGCAAATACACCCCGCCCTATCGCCGCCCCCAGCCGAAGACCCCGTTCGCTTCGTAGGCCCAAGGGTATTGGTTCGCCATCTGGCGGGCGCGGGCCATCCGGTAGCCGACCAGCGCGAAGGTGATGAGAACAGTGAAATCTACCGCGACGTTACCGGCCGTCAGGAACGGCTCGTGGAACAGCGCGTAGTGCAGGAAGCGCACGACCAGCGTCAGAAGTGCGATGCCGCCGAAGAGTTGCCACAGCGGGCGCCAGGTCAGGGCGGTCGCACGTCCGGTCGCGCGCGCTGCCGCTCCACCGAGCACCACGGTGACGAACAGGAAGACGGCCAAGCCGTTGCCGCTCGAAGGATAGAGCCAGTCCATCGCGTCAATCCCCGCTACTTGCTGTTCCCGTCCTCAATGGATGCCCCCCTCGAGATAGGCCTGCCGGATTTCCGGCCGCTCGATCAATTCGCGCCCCGTGCCGCTCATGGTGATGTGGCCGTTGACCATCACATAGCCGCGGTGGGCGAGCTTCAGAGCGTGGAAGGCGTTCTGTTCGACCAGGAAAACGGTCATGCCGTCGGTCCGGTTGATCTCGGCTATGGCCTCGAAGATCTGCTTGACGACGATGGGGGCCAGCCCCAGCGACGGCTCGTCCAGCAGCAGGAGGCGTGGCCTCGACATCAGAGCCCGCGCGATGGCCAGCATCTGCTGCTCGCCCCCCGACAGCGTGCCGCCGCGCTGATCGAGCCGCTCCTTGAGCCGTGGAAACAGGGTCGTGACGCGGGCAAGATCGGCGTCGAAGTGGGCCGGATCGGCAAGGCTCGCCCCGATCTGCAGGTTCTCCAGCACGGTCATGCGCGGGAAGATGCGACGGCCCTCGGGCGACTGCGCGATTCGGAGCCGCGCGATCTCGTGGGTCGGCAGTCGCGTGATGTCGCGGCCCTGAAACATGATCTGCCCCTGGCGCGCCTGCGGGGCCCCGAAGATGGTCATCATCAGCGTCGACTTGCCGGCCCCGTTGGCGCCGATCAGGGTGACGATCTCGCCCTCGTGCACCTCGAGATCGACGCCGCGCAACGCAACGATCGCCCCGTAGTAGGTCCACACGCCGCGAACGGAGAGCATGGGGGAGGCCTTGTCGCGGGCTGTGCTCATCGGCTGAGCTCCGCCTCGATGGTCTCGACTTCGGTGTCCTCGACACCGAGGTAAGCGGCGATCACGGCCGGGTCGTTGCGGATGAACTCCGGCGTGCCGTCGGAAATCTTGGTGCCGTATTCCAACACGACGATGTGGTCGGAGATTTCCATCACGACCGACATATCGTGCTCGATCAGCAGGATCGACGTGCCGGTGTCCTCTTGGATCGACAGCAGCAGGGTGTTGAGATCGCCGCTCTCCTTCGGGTTGAGGCCGGCCGCCGGTTCGTCGAGGCAGAGCAGGACGGGGTCGGTGGCCATGGCGCGGGCGATCTCCAGGCGGCGCTGGTCG
>JBGSQO010000424.1:0-4181 GCA_041738055.1 Filomicrobium sp. | reverse complement strand
GACGAGGCCGCGCGGCTGGCGAGTGGCGGCAAGCCCGTTCCCTCCGTCGCCGAGGGCGGCACGCCGGTCGAAGGCTCGGCGCTGTCCGAGCAGGAACTGGAGCAACTGACTGGCGACATCGTCGCGGCGCTGAAGACCGTCAACGATCCCGAGATCCCCGCCGACATCTACGAACTGGGCCTGATCTATCGCATCGACATCTCCGATGGTCGCGAAGTCGAGATCGACATGACGCTGACCGCACCCGGCTGCCCGGTGGCCGGAGAGATGCCGGGCTGGGTCGACAATGCCGTGCGCTCGGTGCCGGGCGTGCAGGACGTGAAGGTCAACCTCGTGTTCTCACCACCTTGGGACCAGAGCCGCATGTCGGAAGAAGCCAAGCTGGCGACGGGGTTCTTCTGAGCGCGGACCTCGGGAGGGTGGAAGGCTAGGCGCCCGTCTCGGGTTGCGGCATGGCCAAGCCCTCATAGATGTCGGCCATGGACAGTCGGCAGCCGATGCCGGGCATCTCGAACGTGCCGTCGAGGCCATCCAAATCGGACGGGATCCACTGAGCGCCGTCGCGCGAAACAGCGTGGCGCGGGGTTCGGTCTGCTCGACCAGCAGTACATACTGCGGCGCATCGAGACGCCAGTACTCGTCGAGTTTGCGCTGCCAGGACACGCCCCGGTTGGACGGCGAAAGCACCTCGACGATGAGCTTCGGGTTTGCGTCATATCGGTCGGCTCGAACCTCGTCGCAGGTCACGGCAACATCGGGCCGGCGGACGGAACGAAATTTCGTCTTCACGCCAATGGCGGCTGTGGTCGGACGGCAGGGCGATCCGCGCAACTGCGCGTGGAGGGCGCCAATGAGATGCACAACGATGCGGTCATGCAGACCGCTGGCCCCGGTCATCATCTTCGGGCCGTCCGGCGTCATGACCTCTTCGACCATTTTCACGGGCACGCCGTCGACGAGTTCGTAGCGGTCCTCTTGGTCGAGGCACCACAGCAGGAACTCGTCGACTTCCATCAGTCGCTCCGCACTGTCAGCCATATCCGCGCACCTCGTGCAATTCGCAGTCGTTGCCTATATTGTCACGAATGCTCCGGCCTTGAACCGAGGAACCACCTGCCCATGACCAGCACCTCCCCGTCTGCCCGCCCCCGCCCGAAGGTGATGAGCCTGACGGATGCTGCCGCCGCCCGCATCAGCCAGATCATGTCCGGCAAGCCCGGCGTCGTGGCGTTGAAGCTCGGCGTCAAGAAGGGCGGATGCGCCGGCATGGAGTACACGATGGGCTGGGCCGACAGCATCGGCCGGTTCGACGAGGTGGTCGAGGACAAGGGCGTCAAGGTCGTGATCGACCCGATGGCCATCATGTACCTGCTCGGCACCGAGATGGACTTCAAGGCCGACAAGCTGACGTCGGGCTTCGTCTTCAACAACCCCAACCAGCAGGGCGCCTGCGGTTGCGGCGAGAGCGTGAACCTCGTTCCCGCCAGCCCCGAAAAGATCGCCGCCGTCCAGGGCTGAGGGGCAGCCGTTGTGATGCGCGCGCCTGAGCAACTGCAATGACCACGTCGGACGCGACCATCGCTGTATTGATCGAGTTGATGGCAGGTCTGGGTCCGGTCAAGGCCCGGCGGATGTTCGGCGGCGCGGGGCTGTTTGCCGACGGGGTGATGTTCGCGCTCGTAATCGACGACGTGCTCTACCTCAAGGTGGACGCCGAGAGCCGTGCCGCCTTCGTGGCGGTAGGTTCGCGCCCGTTCACCTACGAGGGCAAGGGCGGGAAGATCGAAGTGTCATACTGGCAGGCGCCCGAGCGCCTCTTGGACGACCCCGAGGAGATGTCGGCCTGGGCCGCTCGTGCCCTGGCGATTGCGCGCCGAGCCGCTGCGGCAAAGTCGAAGTCTCCGCGGCGGCGTTGATCTTTGTCATGGTTTCGAGCGGCCGATCCGCGAAGGCTCCGGCAGGTTTGTTCGCATGGGGCGCGCGCACGCGATGATCTGGAACTCGGCCTACTACTGGGGCATCCCGGCCCGCATTCTGCACTGGCTGGCAGCCGTGCTCCTGGTCGTCGTCTATGGCGACGGCCTACTGTTTGCCGAAGCTGCATTCGACCATGGTGGAGACAGGGCGGCGGCCGCCTGGCATGCGGCGGCCGGCCTGACGTTTGCTGTCCTCATGCTCGGCCGGATGTTCTGGCGCTTCGGCAATGTGACGCCCATGCTACCGGCTGGAACGCCGCTGTGGGGCCGGCTGGCAGCCCATGGCGCCCAGATCGGTCTGTATGTGTTGGCGTTTGTTGTCGTGCTCAGCGGCTGGATCATGGCCGCCGGATTGCACCAGCCGCTGGAACCGCACCTGTTCTGGATCGTGCCGGTGCCGGCTCCGACGGCCCTGGTCGGCGCTGTGCCGCATAAGTTCGCGGAGGTCGCGCATGAATGGCTCGCCCATGGCCTGATCGCGCTGGCGGTGGTTCACGCTCTCGCAGCGCTGTGGCATCACTACGTCAGGCATGACAGCGTGATGAGACGCATGCTGTTTCGCGGCAAGAACCGCCAGCGCCAGCGGACCAGACAGGGCTAAACACCGCGCGCCACGAGCAAGCCTCAAGACACTCCGGCCGTTCTGCGCTATGAGCGCCCTGTAATGGTGCGGGCGGAGGGCGGCATGGCTGCGAGCGATACGGCGGCGGGAAGCAGCGGGCAGACGGATCGGCAACTGACGGCGGTGGCGCGGATCATTGCCGACTTGGCCGCCCGGCTCGACATCGACGCCAGCGTCCGGCTGTGGGACGGCTCGCGCCATCCCTTGGGCGCCAACGTCACGAGCCCGCTGGAGATCGTCATCTCAGGCCCCGGCGTCATCGGCGCGCTGATCCGCAAGCCGACGCTGGACAACCTCATTCGCCATTACGTCGACCGCCGCATCGATCTCGCCGGCGGCTCGCTCATCGACCTCGGCCGGCAGGTCAACCGCGGCGGGCGCTCGGTGAAGCTGAAGGCGATGCAGGTGGCCGGTCTCGTGGGCCGGCTGTCGCCGTTTCTGTTCGAGCCGGCCGCCCCCGTTCCCGATGAGGGCGGATATGCCGGCGACCACGTCGGCCGCCGCGAAAGTGCCCGCGACAACAAGGCCTACATCTCGTTCCACTACGACCTGTCGAACGACTTCTACCGGCTCTTTCTGTGCCCGGAGATGGTCTATACCTGCGCCTACTACCACCACTGGGATCAGGACCTGGCGCAGGCGCAGATCAACAAACTGGACATGGTCTGCCGCAAGCTGCGGCTGCAGCCGGGTGAGCGCTTCCTCGACATCGGCTCGGGCTGGGGCGCGCTGGTTTGCCATGCCGCCCGCGTCTACGGCGTGAAGGCGCACGGCATCACGCTGTCGGAGGAGCAACTCGCGTTTGCCCGCGAGAAGGTCAAGCGGCTGGGGCTCGAGGACCGCGTGACGTTCGAGTTGGTCGACTACATCAACGCGACCGGCAGCTTCGACAAGATCGCGTCGGTCGGCATGTACGAGGCGATCGGGCTTGCCAACATCCCGAAGTACATGAGCAAGGTCCGCTCGCTGCTGACCGACGACGGGCTGTTCCTCAACCACGCCATCTCGCGCCGCGCCAAGCGCCCCGGCGGCATCCTGCCCGAGCGGCTCCGGCCCGAGCAGCGGGCGCTCGCCAAGTACATCTTCCCCGGTGGCGCGCTGGACGACATCGGCAATACCGTGCAGGCGATGGAGCGGGCGGGTTTCGAGGTGCAGGACGTCGAGGGCTGGCGCATGCACTATGCGCGGACCTGCACGCTGTGGCACGACCGGCTGGTGGCGCGGAAGCCGGAGGCCGTCAAACTCGTCGGCGAGGCCAAATACCGGATCTACGTCGCCTATCTCGCCGGCTGCGCGATCGCCTTCGAGCGCGGTACGGCGCGGCTGTTCCAGACCTTGGCGTCGAAGACTGCCAAACGCGCGCCAAAGCTGCCTCCGACGCGCGCCGATCTCTACAGGTAGACGCCGAAGGAAAGGGAGGCTCTAGGCAGCCCATTCGCGCCGGTCGGAGCTATCGCAAAGTGAAGACGAAGGGGCTTTGCCCCCTCGACCCCCACCAAGGGCTTAGCCCTTGGAACCATGAGCCGGAGTTCATGGCACGCGCGTCGCCCAGCAAAGGCAAACGGGGTGATCCCCCGCGCGGG
>JBGSQO010000419.1:0-3885 GCA_041738055.1 Filomicrobium sp. | reverse complement strand
GGCGTGACCCTGATCGCGGGTGCCCTGGTGCTGGCCGGCGCTCTCGCCACGGCTCAGCGGCGGCGGGTGAAAGAGGCGGTGATCCTGCGCACACTCGGCGCCACCCGCGGTCGGATCCTGCTCGCACACGCGCTGGAGTATCTGATCCTGGCGCTCTCGACAGCGGGCTTTTCCGTGGCGCTGGGCTCGCTGGCCGCCTGGCTCGCCGTGTCGCAGGTGATCGACGTGCCGTTCACCTTCTCGCTGTCGGCCGTGCTGCAGACCCTCGCCCTGTCGGCTGCTCTCGTTTTGGCCTTCGGGACATTGGGAACTTTGCAAATCCTTCGCGCCCGCCCGGTGCCTGTTTTGCGGTCGGAGTAGTGCCGGTTTGGGGATGCCTGACCCCCAAGCTCGGAAAAAAGTTATCCTTTGCGGTTCTACCCGCCGCCTACCCCTTGTCAGGGGCCAAGAACGGCCCCAAATCCAACGAGCAATCCGCCGGAGCGCGCTTGTCGCAACAGCGGCGCTACGGCATAGTCCCGGCACGCAAGGCCGGTACAACCCACAGGCGATCAGAAGGATCTGATGATGGCACAGTTCGACAACAGGTACGCCCAGGCGGCGGCGACCACGACCCGCACGGGAGCTGCGGTCGATGAGGGCCTGCGCTCGCACATGCTGGGCGTTTACAACTATATGTCGCTTGGCGTCGCCTTGACCGGCGTCGTGGCGCTCGCGACCGCGACGTACGCGAAGTCCGACCCGGCCGTGGCCCAGCTTCTTTACGGCTCACCCCTGAAGTGGGTGATCATGCTGGCCCCTCTGGCCTTCATCTTCTTCATCGGCTTCCGCGCTCACACGATGTCGGTTGGCGCTGCCCAGGTGTCGTTCTGGGCGTTCGCGGCCGTCATGGGTCTGTCGCTGTCGTCGATCTTCCTCGTCTACACGGGGCAGTCGATCGCGCAGGTGTTCTTCATCACGTCGGCTGCCTTCGCGGCGCTGTCGGTGTGGGGGTACACCACCCAGCGTGATCTGACGGGTATGGGCTCGTTCCTGATCATGGGCGTCGTTGGCCTCATCCTGGCTGGCCTCGTCAACATCTTCCTGCAGTCCTCGGCCCTGCAGTTCGCCATCTCGGCGATCGGCGTGCTCGTGTTCGCTGGCCTCACCGCCTATGACACGCAGAAGATCAAGGACGAGTACCTGATGATTCGGCACGATGCGACCGCGGCTGCCAAGTCGGCCATCCTCGGCGCGCTGAGCCTCTACCTCGACTTCATCAACCTCTTCACCTCGCTGCTCAGCCTGATGGGCGACCGCGAGTAAGAGTTGACACAAGCCTCGGCTTGATCAAAACGAAGGGCCCCGCGGCACGCGCTGCGGGGCCTTCTTCTATGCGCAAGGCCCGATGACCATGACATCTTCCGACCTCGTCATCCGCCCCGCGGCAGAGGCCGACATCCCGGCCATCACGGCGATCTTCGCCCACTATGTCGAGCATGCTCTCGCCAATTGGGAACTCGATCCGCCCGACGAAGCAGAAATGGCCGCCCGCTTTACCCGTCTCACGACCGCCGGCTACCCCTATCTCGTCGCTGCAGACCCCACGACCGGGGCCATCTTGGGCTACGCCTATGCCTCCAGCTTCCACGCCCAGACCGGCTGGCGTTATACGGTCGAGAACTCGATCTATGTGGCGGCAAGCGCCCATCGGCGCGGTATCGGCCGCGCGCTGCTGTCTCGCCTGATCGACCACTGCGCCGCGCTGGGCTTCCGGCAAATGATTGCGGGCATCAGCCGGCCAGGCGGCGAAGGCTCAGTCGCCTTCCACGAGGCTCTCGGTTTCAGCCTTGTCGGGACCTTCCCAAATGTCGGCTGGAAGGCCGGCCATTGGCTCACCGCCTGCTATTACCAGCGCGCTTTGGGCGAGGGTCGAACGACGAAGCCGGAGTGACGAACGCGACGGGTTTACCGCACGACGTCGACGCGCTTTTCCAGCACGGTGAGCACCCGCGCCAGCTCCGCGCCACGCTTGAGGATGAGCCCGCTGGCTGCGATGACGCTATAGGCACCCTGCTTGCTGGCGAGTTTGGGATTTTTCTCGATGCGCACCAGCGGGCACTCGCTCGCCCGACGGAACACCGAGAAGACGGCCTTCTCACGCCCGAAATCCATGGCGTAGTCGCGCCATTCGCCGGAGGCGACCTTGCGTCCGTAGACGGCGAGGATCTCGGAAAGCTCCTGGCGACTGAATCGGACGGTGGGAGGAGCCGGCCGCGCGGCCTCGCGCGCATTAGGGTCGGCGTGACTGGGGAGAGAGGCCGTGAGGGCATCCGCCGGGCGATGGCCTCGCGGGCGGAACGTGAGTATCGGCTCGGTATCGCTCAAAGCGCGCGCCTCCATGTCACTATCCCGTCATGATTGCTTCTGTAGCGGCGAACTTCAAGGCAAATCCGCACTCGCATGGCGGCCGGCTCTCGGAACGAGAGTCGCCATGCGCACTCAGCGACTCGCATGACGGCCGGCTCCCTCCACTACGCCCCTTCCGGCCGGCTCTCGGAACGAGAGTCGGAAGGGGCAATCAAGAAAGTGACAATCGGAAACAAAAATCACGGAAGCGCCACAATCCGTCCCCGAGCCCGCCGCATTGCGGAATATACTGATGATCATAGCGAAACGGCCCGGTCCATTCGCAAACCGCCTCGGAGTGATGAGCCCCCCAAGTCCTATCCGAAGCGTCTCTCCGTGGACCGGGCCACCTCGCTGGTTGCCTCTTCTCCTAGACGTCCCCCAAGACGAGAACGCGCGCTCCCCCCCCCCGGCGCGCGTTCTTCGTTTTGGCTGATGCGCAGAGTTAAGGCGCGCCTTCCGGCCGGCTCTCGGAACGAGAGTCGGAAGGCGCAATCAAAGACTCTCCCCCGTCCCACGGAAATACCTCGACACGGTCATCAGGCGGACCCGCTCCCGCCCAGCCTATGCCGCAAACCGGAGGCATAGTCTTCCTCGTTGCCCCCGGTTCGGCACTCGGGACAAGGTTCTGGCACCAGCCCCCAGCCCCCCAGTGCCA
The DNA here is from genome assembly GCA_041738055.1 of Filomicrobium sp. Taxonomy (GTDB): domain Bacteria; phylum Pseudomonadota; class Alphaproteobacteria; order Rhizobiales; family Hyphomicrobiaceae; genus Filomicrobium. The sequence goes on along the minus strand of JBGSQO010000419.1, from coordinate 839 downwards.
AGCTCGAGTTGCCGGACCGGATTAAGGCACCCCTCTCCTAGTTGTCCCTCGACGAAGGACCGGTCCCCCGCCGGTCCTTCGTTGCGTTTGGGGCGGGGATGGACCTTTCGGTTCCAGGTCGGCGTGGACTATAAGCATTGGGTCTGCTGACACAGCCACCCACCGGAAGGCCAGATGCCGAAGCCACGCCCCGCAGCCGCCCGAGCCGAGAAGTCCCCCGCCGTCAATCCCCTGCTGGCCGTCTGGCGCACGCCGTTTGCGATGCCGCCGTTCGAGCGCTTTTCGCCGGACGACTTCCCCGCGGCCTTCAAGACGGTACTGGCCGACCACCGCGCCACCATCCGCGCCATCGCCACCGCCGAGGCGGTCCCGACCTTCGCCAATACGATCCTCGCCATCGAGAAGAGCTGGCTGCCGGTCGAGCGGGTCTCGGACGTGTTCTTCAACCTGACGAGTGCGGCGACCAACCCGGAATTACAGGCGATCGAGCGTGACATCGCCCCCAAACTCGCCGCCCACCACAACGCGATTTTTCTTGATGCCGAGCTGTTCGCGCGCATCGCCGATCTCTTCGCCCGCCGCGACACGCTGCGCCTCACCGAGGAGCAGGCCCGCGTGCTTGAGCGCTACAACACCTGGTTCATCCGGGCAGGCGCCGCCCTGAAGCCCAAGGCCAAGAAGCGCGTGGCCGCCATCAACGAGCGGCTGGCGAGCCTGACGACGACGTTTTCCCAGAATGTGCTCGCCGACGAGCAGGGCTGGCATCTGGAGCTTCGCGGCGAGACGGATCTGGCCGGCCTGCCGCCCACACTCCGCGCCGCCGCCCGTCAGGCCGCCCG
>JBGSQO010000395.1:0-1805 GCA_041738055.1 Filomicrobium sp. | reverse complement strand
CCGGCGATCCCGCCCCGCACGAGCTGGCAGCGCGCGAAGTCCCCCATGCCGGTGCGAAAACCCACAAGCGTGTTGGTCTCGGTCGCGAGCGTGGCCGTGAACAGCCGCATGGGCGCCTCCCTTGGTCGGCCGGAAGGGTAGGGGCGGGCGCGGGGTCGCGTCGAGCGGGAGAGGAGGCTACCACTCGAATCGATCGTCGCGCGCTCGCTCCTGCCCTCGCCAGTATCCGATGCTTTGGAGCATCGCCGCGTCCGCTCCGTGCGACCAGCGCTGTTCGACAGGATCGGGATGGTCGCCGAGCTGAGCGACGGAGCGCCTTCGCTCCTCCAGTATGTCGGCCATCGAGCCCGACCGACTCCGCGGCTCCCAGCGGCCCTCGAACGCGGCCAGCACCTTTTCGCGATCCGGCGCAGCCTCGATCACCTCCAGGGCCAGAGGAGAAAGCGAATCAGCCGCGAAAATCCGGAGGGACTGCGCGATGACAACGAAGCGCGCATCCGGATCAAGCCGGGCCCAGATCAGCAGCGTGCTCGGAGAAACCTCATCGAATGGATGACGTCGCTGCGACGCAACCAAACACCTCTCTAGGATGTACGCATCGCCCCCCCTTACAACTAATTGGTCCAGCGCGGCCAAAGGCTGCAAGCTGACGATCGCGACGATCAGCTGTTCGTGTGTGTATTCCAACCGCCACCGAGGCGCAGAGTGTGGACGCAGCCGCTCCGCTAGTCGGCGAGCCAGTTCCTTACCATTCGGTCCTTTCAGGCAGAGTCGAGCCACGGAGACTACATGATGCGCAACCATGTGATCATTGTGGGTGAGATCAAGCCTGGTGAGCAGCTCATGTCCGAGATCGACGAGTTCAGGAGGAACCGGGCGGCCGCCGTCCCTCCTCCCATGGACCACCATGTGAAGGACGCTGATCGCTACCCTGACCTGAGCCCCGTTTGGTCCCGCATTTGAAATGGGAGTCCGCTCTACAAGGAGGCGGACCGATGAGAACGAGCCGGTTCAGCGAGGAGCGGATCATCTCGATCCTGCGTGAGCAGGAGCAGGGAAGACCCACGGCGGAGGTCTGCCGCGCGCACGGCATCAGCGCGAGCGCTTTCTATCGCTGGAAGTCGAAATACGGCGGGATGGAGGCGTCCGACGCGCGACGGCTCAAGCAGCTCGAGGACGAGAACAGCCGATTGAAGCGTCTGCTGGCAGAACAGGTGCTGGACAACACGATGCTCAAGGATCTGCTGGGAAAGAATTGAAGACGCCCCGGCGGCGGCGTGGTGCGGCTGTGACGTTGATGTGTCCTCTTAACCTCCTTGTCTGACAGACCGCTCGACCGTTTCCCATGGGCGTCGCCCCTGGTTCCGGTAGCCGAGATGCGGCCGCTCGTGGTTGTAGCTGTGCAGCCATCGGTCGAGTTCGGCCTGAAGCGCGTCGACGCTCTCGAACAGGGTGGTGTGCATCACCGGCAGGAAGAGCTCCTCGAGAACCGTGCCGTTGAAGCGCTCGACGAAGCCGCTGGTGCGCCGGCTGCGGACCTTGGTCTTGCGGTGCTCGATGTCGTTGAGGGCCAGGTCGAGCTCATAGGGATGGCGCTCGGTGCCGCCTGGGCGCAGGGCAGGCTCACCGCGCTGCCGCTGAAGGAGATTCTCGGCCCGATGGGCTCCACCGCCAACGAGGCGGCGGCGGTGGGCATCTGGCTCAGGCTGCAGGAGCGGCCCAGGCAGGCGCTGAGTTCTTCCAGTTTCTATTTCAGGGTTTGATTCTCAAGGATGATTTGGTGTTGAGACAAGTCCAGTTCGCAG
>JBGSQO010000380.1:0-4033 GCA_041738055.1 Filomicrobium sp. | reverse complement strand
CTCGCCGGCATCCAGGTGCGCGGTCTGGCCGCCGCCCGTCACGCCCCACTCGCGCGCCATCGCCTCCAGCTGCTGGATGCGGTTGTCCATGCTGGGGTGGGTCGAGAACCAGTTGTCGAAGCCGCGCCCGTTCAGCGGGTTGACGATGAACAGATGGGCGGCAGCCGGCACGGCTTCGGCGTCCTCGTTGATGATGCCCCGGCTCCGGCGCCCGATCTTGTCGAGGGCGGCGGCCAGCCACAGCGGATTGCCGACGATCATCGCGCCCATGCGGTCGGCCTGGTACTCGCGCGAGCGGCTGATCGCCATCTGCACCAGCATGGCCGCGAACGGGGCGATGATGGCAGCCGCAATGATGCCGATGAAGCCGAACGGGCTGCGGTTGTCGTCGCGCCCGCCGAACAGCATGGAGAACTGCAGCCACTGCGCCATCATGGAGATCGCCCCGCCGATGGTCGCGGCAACCGTCATGGTCAGCGTATCGCGGTTCTTGATGTGGGCCAGCTCGTGCGCGATCACGCCGGCAAGCTCCTCGCGCGTCAGGACGTCGAGAAGCCCGGTCGAAGCCGCCACCGCCGAATGATGGGGATCGCGACCCGTGGCGAAAGCGTTGGGCTGCGGCGAGGGCAACACGTAGACCTTCGGCATCGGCAGTTCGGCCCGCTGGGCGAGGTCCGCGACCAGCCGGTAATATTCGGGCGCGGTGCGCTCGTCGACTTCCTCAGCGCGGAACATGCGAAGGACGACCGAGTCCGAGTTCCAAAAGCTGAACAGGTTCATGGCGAGGGCTGCGACGAACGCGATCACCATGCCCGACTGCCCGCCGATCACGTAGCCCATGAGGACGAAGATCGCCATCAGGGCCGCCAGCAACAGCGCCGTCTTGGTGTAGTTCATGGGCATCGATGCGTCTCCCTACGGGGTGGTGCGTGAACCGCTCCGTTTGTTCAGCCCTACATATGGGATAGACGAGTGGCCTGAGCCAAGACCCTTCGCATGACGAGATGCGGCAGGGGTGTCAACGCGAGACAGACGAGGACGAGCGATGCACGACGCCGAGCGAGCCGATGCTGATGCCACGACTGAAGCGATTGCGGCGCCAGAGCCCCAGGTCGAGGTGAAGCCGCTGACGGACGCAGCCAAACGCGCTCTGGCTGAAGCCGCGGAACGGCGCCGCATTGCCGAGGCCGAGGGGGCAGCCGGAGCCAAGGAGATCGGCGGTCGCAAGGGGCCCGAGCCGGTCCGCTACGGCGACTGGGAAAAGGGCGGCATCGCCTGGGATTTCTGATTGCTGTTTGATTCCCAGGGTGGCACCCGCAGGTTTCCCGCAGTGTCTCAAACGGGGACGCAGGCAAAGTCCCCGCCGTTGCCGACCCGTTAAAGCGGCTTCCCGTTCTGGGACGGCGCGGCGGGTCGGTTCAAAACGCACCACGCCGTCGCCGCACGCCGCCTTGGCGAGAGATCCCAACGGCACTCTATATATTCCAATGACTTAGCTCGCGCCCTGCCGCATTTCGGGTGGCGTTTTCATACTTCCTCAACCAGCCTCCGTCGCTTCGGCCCCCGTTTTTCCGACCATGTCCGAGCGGGGCATTGGCTTTGCACCTTTCCCGGCAGACCTCGCAACTCCGCCCTGGGAGAGACACCAATGGTTTCCCGCTTCGCCCTTTCGACCGCCGCCCGTTTCGCCGACAACCGTGATGGCACCGTCGCCATCCTGTTCGGCCTGATGGTGGTGCCGCTGCTGGTCATGATGGGCGTCGCCGTCGATTACGGCCGTGTCGTCCACATGAAGAGCCAGGTCACGGTCGCTGCCGACGCCGCCTCGCTGGCCGGTGGCCGCGCGCTGCTCGACAACACCCTGACCGACGCCGAAGTGGTGGCACTCGCCGAGACCTACTTCCGCGAAAACATCAACGTCGCCGATGCCAGCTACGGCACCGTCGGCAACCCGGCCATCTCGGTCAACCGCGAGACCGGCGAGGTCAAGGTCGACGTCTCGGCCGTCGTGCCGATGACGCTGATGAAGCTCGCCGGCTTCACGCAGGTGACGCTCCCCGTCGAATCGGCGACCAAGTTCGACCAGCAGGACGTCGAGCTGTCGATCGCGCTCGACGTAACCGGCTCCATGGGTGGCCAGAAGATCGTCGACCTCAAGGCGGCCGCCACCGACCTCGTCGACATCCTGCTTGGCGCCCAGACCGGCGAAAACAAGATCCGCATCGCACTGGCACCCTACGCCACCTCGGTCAATGCCGGCAGCTATGCCGCAAGCGTTCACGCCTCGCCATCGGCCGGCAACACCTGCGCCGTGGAGCGCGGCGGCTCGGAGGCCTTCACGGACGCCGCTCCCGATACCGCTGTCACCAAGCTCGGCAAGCCGTCGACGGCCAACTGCCCGAGCGCCCGCATCATGCCGCTGACCGACGACGCCGACGCGCTCAAGGGCCGCATCGCCAGCTTCACCGCCAACGGCTGGACCGCCGGCCACCTCGGCGCCGCCTGGGCCTGGTACATGGTCTCGCCTGAGTGGGACGGCATCTTCACCGGCACGGCGAAGCCGGCATCCTACAGCGACGCCAAGACCAAGAAGTACGTGATCCTGATGACCGACGGCGAGTTCAACACCCAGTACGTCGGCGGCAACGGCAGCTCGGCGAACCAGGCCCGCAACGTCTGCGGGGAGATGAAGGACAAGGACGTGACCGTCTACTCCATCGCCTTCCAGGCCCCTGCTGCCGCCGAAGACCTGCTGCGCGACTGCGCCACCTCGAACGAGAAGTATTTCTCCGCCGACAACGGCGAGGAATTGCGCTCCGCCTTCTCACAGATCGCCAACCAGATCAACAACCTCCGCCTGACGAACTGAGCGAGCAGACCGTCGGTGGAAGTGCCGGCGCGTTCCGGCCGGCTCTGCGGAGCAGAGTCGGAACGCGCAATCAAGAAGTGCGAACGGCGCGCCCTGGGAGAGGGCGCGCCGTTTTTTTGTTGCGCCTTCCGACACTCGTTCCGAGAGCCGGCCGGAAGGCGAGAAGCTAAATCAACCGCGCTTGTTCTGCTGGTTGTTGATCAGGTCGTCGACGACGGCGGGGTCGGCCAGCGTGGAAGTGTCGCCCAGGCTGCCGAAATCGTCCTCGGCGATCTTGCGCAGGATGCGGCGCATGATCTTGCCCGAACGCGTCTTGGGCAGACCCGGTGCGAACTGGATGAGGTCGGGCGAGGCGATCGGCCCGATCTCGGTGCGGACGTGGGCGACGAGTTCCTTCTTCAATGCGTCCGTCGGCTCGACCCCGGTGTTCAGCGTCACGTAGCAGTAGATGCCCTGGCCCTTGATGTCGTGCGGATAGCCGACGACGGCGGCCTCGGCGACATGCTTGTGGGCGACCAGCGCGCTCTCGACCTCGGCGGTGCCCATGCGGTGGCCGGACACGTTGATCACGTCATCGACGCGGCCGGTGATCCAGTAGTACCCGTCTTCGTCGCGGCGGCAGCCGTCGCCGGTGAAGTAAGTCCCCCGGTAGGCCGAGAAGTAGGTCTGCACGAAGCGCTCGTGGTCGCGATAGATCGTCCGGCTCTGGCCCGGCCAGCTGTCGGTGATGATCAGGTTGCCGTTGGTGGTGCCCTCGAGCGTGTTGCCCTTGTCGTCGACCAGGGCCGGCTTGATGCCGAAGAACGGCCGCGTCGCCGAGCCGGGCTTCAGAGGCGTGGCGCCCGGCAGCGGGGTGATCATGATGCCGCCGGTCTCGGTCTGCCAGAAGGTGTCGACGATCGGGCAGCGGCTCTCGCCGACGACGCGGTGGTACCACTCCCAGGCTTCCGGATTGATCGGCTCGCCGACGGAGCCCAGCAGCCGCAGGGACGAACGGTCGGTGCGCTTGACGAAGTCCTCGCCGTTGCCCATCAGCGCGCGGATGGCGGTGGGCGCGGTGTAGAAGATGTTGACCTGCCACTTGTCGACGACGTGCCAGAAGCGCGACGGCGTCGGATAGTTGGGCACGCCCTCGAACATCAGCGTGGTGGCGCCGTTGGCCAG
>JBGSQO010000376.1:0-4566 GCA_041738055.1 Filomicrobium sp. | reverse complement strand
GGCTTCCGTCGCCTTGCGGATCGCCTCAGGCACCTCGCGGGCCTTGCCGTGACCGAAGCCGACCCGGCCCTTCTGGTCCCCGACGACGACCAACGCGGCGAAGCCGAAGCGCTTGCCGCCCTTCACCACCTTGGCGACGCGGTTGATGTTAACGAGCTTTTCGGTGAACTCGCTGTCGCGCTCTTCGCGATCACGGCCACGCCGACCACCGCCACCTTCAGGGGAACGAGCCACGGGTCAGATCCTTTCGTCAGAAGTTCAGGCCGCCCTCGCGGGCAGCATCGGCGAGCGCCTTGACGCGCCCGTGGAAAAGAAAACCGCCGCGGTCGAACACCACGTCGACGATACCGGCCGCCTTGGCGCGTTCGGCGATCAGCTTGCCGACCACCGCCGCGGCCGCCTTGTCGGCGCCGGTCTTGAGCGAACCGCGCAGGTCCTTCTCCAGCGTCGAGGCCGCCACGAGGGTGCGGCCACTGACGTCGTCGATCACCTGCACGTAGATATTCTTGGACGAGCGGTGCACGGACAGCCGCAGCCGCCCGCTCGCACGAGCACGCAGCGCGCGCCGGACGCGCAACCTGCGCTTGTCGAACTTGTCTTTCAGCGAAGCCATCGGTTCTGCCCTTACTTCTTCTTGCCTTCCTTGCGGAAGATGTACTCGCCCTGGTAGCGCACGCCCTTGCCCTGGTAGGGCTCCGGCGGCCGATAGGCGCGGATGTCGGCGGCCACCTGTCCGACGGCCTGCTTGTCGATGCCCGACACGACGACGACTTCCTGCTTGGCGCCCGCCACCGCGACGGTCACGCCGGCGGGAACCTTGTGCACCACCTCGTGGCTGAAGCCCAGAGACAGCTGCAGGTCCCGACCCTTGAGGGCCGCGCGATAACCGACGCCCTGGATCTCGAGCGTGGTCGTGAACCCCTTGGTCACGCCCTCGACGAGATTGGCGATGCGTGTGCGCGACATGCCCCACATCGCCCGAGACTTCTGCGTGTCGGAGCGCGGCGTGACGACAATCCCCTCGGGCTTCTGCTCGACGGTGACGTCCTCGGGGGCCGTGAACGACATCTCGCCCTTGGACCCCTTGATGGTGACCGTCTGGCCGTCGAGCTTGGCGGTGACGCCAGCCGGCACGGCGACGGGCTTCTTTCCGATGCGTGACATGGGCCTTGACCTTTTGCGCCAGCTTGCTGCCGGCTAATGTTGGCTCAGAAGATGTTGCAGATGATCTCGCCGCCGACGTTCTCCTCGCGAGCGCGGGCATCCGACATCACGCCCTTAGGCGTCGACAGGATCGCCACGCCGAGGCCGTTGGCGACCATCGGAATGTCCTTGACCGGCGAGTAGACGCGACGGCCGGGCTTGGACACCCGCTTGATGTCGCGGATGGCCGGCTGGCCGTTGAAGTACTTGAGCTCGATCTCGAACTCCGGCACGCCGTCCTTCTGCTCGATCCGGGCATAGCCCCGGATGAAGCCCTCGGAGGCCAGCACGTCGAGCACGCGACCGCGCATGTTGGAGGCGGGCGTCGACACCTTCGGCCGGCGGCGCATCTGCGCGTTGCGGATACGGGTCAGCATGTCGCCCAGCGGATCGTTCATCGCCATGGGGTGATGGTCTCCTTACCAGCTCGACTTCGTCATGCCGGGGATCAGGCCGTTGCTGGCGAGTTCGCGCAGCTGGTTCCGGCACATCTTGAGCTTGCGATAGTAGGCGCGCGGACGGCCGGTGATCTCGCACCGATTGCGGATGCGCGTCGGCGAGGAGTTGCGCGGCAGCTCGGCGAGCTTGAGGCGCGCGGCAAAGCGCTGCTCGGAGGGCAGCGACATATCGCTGGCGATCTCCTTCAGCCGCTTGCGCTTGCCCGCATACTGAGCCGACAGCTTGCGCCGCATATTGTTGTGATTGATCTTGCCGGTCTTGGCCATTCTTTTCTCCAAAAGGCCTTTCGGGCTTTCCCCGAGGTCCTAGTGCTCGATCCTCAGGTACGAAACGGGAGGTTAAACTGCTTGAGCATCTCGCGCGCCTCGTCGTCGGTCCGCGCCGAGGTACAGATCACGACGTCGAGGCCCCAGACCTGGTCGACCTTGTCGTACTCGATCTCCGGGAACACGATGTGCTCCTTCAGACCGCAGGCATAGTTGCCGCGCCCATCGAAGCTCTTCGCATTCAAACCGCGGAAGTCCTTGATGCGCGGCATCGCGATCGTCACGAACCGGTCGAGGAACTCGTACATGCGGTCGCCGCGCAGCGTAACCTTGGTGCCGATGGCCATGCCCTCGCGCAGCTTGTAGACGGCGATCGATTTGCGCGCGAAGGTCGTCACCGGCTTCTGGCCGGAGATCAGAGCAAGGTCGCCGCTCGCGCTGTCGATCTTCTTCTTGTCGTTGACCGCCTCGCCAACGCCCATGTTGATCACGATCTTCTCGAGCTTGGGCACCTGCATGGGGTTCTTGTAGGCGAACTTCTCCACGAGCGCCTTGCGAACGACGTCCTCGTAGAGCTTCTTCATGCGCGGCTTGTAGTCGGCCGGCCGCGGCGCGGGCGGCGCCATGTCGGCTGCAGCGGCCTGCTTCTCGCGCGCCCTTTCCTTCTTGCTCTTGCCCTCGGGCTTGCCCTGGCCCCTGGGGCCCTTAGCCTGATTGTCCGCCATGGCTTAGCTCTTCTTCTTCTCTGGAATGACTTCGCCCGAACGCTTGGCGACACGCACCTTGCTGCCGTCCTCGAGCACCTTGAAGCCGACGCGGGTCGGCTTGCCGTCGCGCGGGTCCTCGATGCCGAGGTTCGACAGGTCGATCGGCCCCTCTTTCGAGATGATGCCGCCGTCCTGCTGCGCGCTCTGCTTCTGATGGCGGCGCACCATGTTGACGCCACGCACCAGCGCGCGATGCTCCGTCGGGCGCACCTCAATGACCTCGCCGTGCTTGCCCTTGTCGCGGCCAGCGAGCACGATCACGTTGTCGCCCTTCTTGATCTTGGCCATCGGCATCTCACAGCACCTCCGGAGCGAGCGACACGATCTTCATGTGGTTCTTGGCTCTCAGTTCGCGCACGACGGGTCCGAAGATACGGGTCCCGATCGGCTCGCCCTGGTTGTTGATGAGGACGGCAGCGTTGCGGTCGAAGCGGATCAGCGAGCCGTCGATGCGGCGCACACCAAAGGCGGTGCGCACGACGACGGCTTTCATCACCTGGCCCTTCTTGACGCGGCCCTTCGGGATCGCCTCCTTGACCGACACGACGATGATGTCGCCCACGGTCGCGTACCGGCGCTTGGAGCCGCCGAGCACCTTGATGCACTGCACCCGACGCGCGCCCGAGTTGTCGGCGACGTCGAGATTGGTCTCGACCTGGATCATCGCACTTCGTCCTTCCTCGTTTCGGATGCCCGCCGCGTCTCGACGCCAGCTGAGCCCCCGGAAATTTGTTCACCCCGGCGCGAGCCAGACCGCCGCGCTCGACCGTCCGACCGTCTGGCCTTCCGACCCTCCAGCCCGATCGGCCCGCGGCAGCCGACTAAGCCTGGCCGCCGCCCGTCCCTGCCGTGCCTTCCGCCTCGACCACCCGCCAGCGCTTGTTCTTGGAGATCGGCGCCGACTCGATGATGTCGACGCGATCGCCGACCTTGCAGCGGTTCGCCTCGTCGTGAGCGTGATACTTCTTGGTCCGACGCACCGTCTTCTTGAGGAGCGGATGCGTGTAGCGCCGCTCGACCTCGACGACGATGGTCTTGTTGTTCTTGTCGCTGACGACGACGCCGGAAAGGACGCGCTTGGGCATATCTCGTAGTCTCCTTTACGCGCTCTTGGCAGCGCTGCCGCGCTTCTGGCGGGCGATCGTCATGACGCGGGCAATGGCGCGCCGCACCTCGCGAACCCGCGAGGTGTTCTCGAGCTGACCGGAAGCCCGCTGGAAGCGCAGATTGAACTGCTCCTTCTTGAGCTTCAGCAGCTCGTCATCGAGCTGATCGAGAGACAAGTCTCTCATCTTGGTCCTGGCCTCGGCGGCTTTCATCGTCCCTGTTCCTTCAAAAGTCCGGCGCGTCCGTCGCTTCCCGCATCAGGCGATGCGCGTGACGACCCGCGTCTTGATCGGCAGCTTGGCAGCACCGAGTTCCAGCGCTTCACGCGCCACGGTATCGGTCACGCCATCCAGTTCGAACATGATGCGACCCGGCTTGACGCGGGCCGCCCAATATTCCGGCGAGCCCTTGCCAGAGCCCATGCGCACTTCGGCCGGCTTCGAGGTCACCGGTACGTCCGGGAAGATGCGGATCCAGACGCGGCCGGCACGCTTCATGTGGCGCGTGATGGCACGTCGCGCCGCCTCGATCTGCCGCGCGGTGATGCGCTCGGGCTCCATGGCCTTCAAGCCGTGCGAGCCGAAGTTGAGCGTCGTTCCGCCCTTGGCAGCGCCGTGAATGCGGCCCTTGAACTGCTTGCGGAACTTTGTGCGCTTGGGTTGCAGCATGGTCTATGTCTCTCTATCCGCTCGCTCAGCCGCCCTGGCCCCGGTCGCCACCACGGTCGCCGCGATCACCGCGGTCGCCACGCTCGCGATCGCCGC
>JBGSQO010000348.1:0-1744 GCA_041738055.1 Filomicrobium sp. | reverse complement strand
CTTTCCAGTTCTCCACCGTCAAACGCGCCGCGCCCTCATTCGCAGGTTCCCGTACGCTCTGTTCTTCCGGATGGTGGGCGAGCGGATCGTGTTCGTCGCCTGCTTCCATGTTCGAAGAAATCCCAACGTGTGGAAACGGCGTAGGTGACGGCTAACAAGCCGTTGCAGCCGACGCGGGCCGCGCGGCCGATCGGACAACGGGAAGCCTCACGTTTCGGCCCGCGCGGCTGAACGCCAGGCGTTAGACGTATCGCATGTTGTGGCTCGATACAGAGCGTTACCGCGAGACGGCGACTGTTCCGCGCTCGTGGCAGGTTGTTGGAGGGGTGCTGTTGCTCAGCGCGAGCCTTGCGGCGATCTGTCTCGGAGCCGGCGACCTGTGGCGCTCTTTGCGAGCGCATCAGTCGGCGGCCTGGCTCCAGGCGCTGGTGATCGTCATCGGTGGCATCGGCATCGTGCTCGCGATTCGACTCCTTCGGCCGGCGACCCGGCCCGGCGTCGACGAACTGTTGGGGCCTACAGAGTTGTGGCTGTCCGGAGTCCTCCTGGTCGCCGGTGGCATCATCTTGGTGTGGGCTGTGCCCTCAAAATCGTTTACCTCAATCAGCATCTTCGGCATCGCTGGCGGCTGTTTCGTTGTTGCGCACCATCGACGGCAGCGTCGCGAGCGGTTGCACCTCGAAGAACTGGCGGGTGTCCGTCTAACTGAGCCGCTGCAGCCGACGCGGGGCGCGCAATCGAACGAACAACGGGAGTCGGCGGGCAGCGGCCCGTGCGGCTGAGCGCCCGCGTTAGACTGCTTGTCGGCAGGGACATGAGATCCGGGACGTCGCTTCTGATCGGTTGCGTGGCGCTGGCTGCTTGCACCGTATGGAGACCTGGTCGCGATCCACGCGGCCTTGAGCTTATCGCCACCGGCGACACACTCGTTGTCGCCCTCGAAGAATTTCGCCAGGCAAACGGGCGCTATCCGGCGAGTTTGCAGGACCTTCCTGGCTCCTACTCGTTGGGCGCGCCAGGCACCGGCCACTGCTTCCGGTACAGCGGCGAAGCAGCTGGCTACAGGCTCTCCTTGGACTACAGTCCGTCGTGGCCACAATCGGGGAAAGTCAACTGCGCCACTCAGGCTGGCGCAGCTGGTTGGGCATGCCACACGTATCTGTGAAGAGCAGTCTAACTACCCGGTGCAGCCCACGCTGGCCTGCGGCCCGCGCGGCTGACCGCTGGCGTTAGCCGTGATGCGCAGCGTCGCAGTGTCGGTTTGGGCTCTGGCAATGGCGGTGTTCCTCCCCGCGTGCGCGACGAGTAGCGGCTCAGTGTCCGGTGCCCGTGGAATCGAGGTCGCCGGCCCCTCGGTCATCGGCTATTTCCCCGCTGTGCCAGAAACCGAACTCAACAGCGACGCTGCGCTCGGCTCGGCGCTCGAGCACCTCGAAATGGCTCTCGAAGCGTGTCAGGCGTGTTTTGGGCCGAAAGGCGTCCGTGTTCAGACCGTCGTCGCGGATCAGATCGCGATCGTCGATGGCGATCACGTGCAAACGATCGTGCCCTCCAGACAACCCGAAGGAATTGGCGCCATCTTGGTCGCTCCTGGTCGTGCCGGTCCTCAGTGGACGGGCAAAACCGGCCAGTGATCGACACCTGAAAACCGGCCAGTCGTAAGGGAGCGAGCAAGGCGTTGACGCCGACGGCGACGAGCGAGTCGTCGTCGGGGATGGCCAACGTCTTGAGCGAAGAGAAACGA
>JBGSQO010000347.1:0-2486 GCA_041738055.1 Filomicrobium sp. | reverse complement strand
CCGGCCTTGCGCGCTCAGGCGCTCGCGTCGGGGGCCTCCTCGAGCCTGACCGGGTATCTCGACGCGCTGCTCGCCAAGCCGAACGAGCGGACCGCCAAGGAGTGGGAGCTGCTCAAAGAGCAGCCGCTGATGGCCGCGCATCCGATGGTGCAGGGCGCCGGCATCGACTACACGCCGCACCGTCCGCAACGGCCGGAAAAAAGCGAGGGCGGCATCCGCTTCGAGCTGGTGTCCGAGTACGAGCCCAAGGGCGACCAGCCGACCGCCATTGCCGAACTGGTGGAGGGTATCAGTCAACGCCAGGAGCGCGATCAGGTGCTGCTGGGCGTGACCGGCTCGGGCAAGACCTTCACCATGGCGCAGGTGATCGCCAGGACGCAGCGGCCGGCGCTGATCCTGGCCCCAAACAAGACGCTGGCCGCCCAGCTCTACGGCGAGTTCAAGAGCTTCTTTCCCAACAACGCGGTCGAGTATTTCGTCTCATACTACGATTATTACCAGCCGGAGGCCTACGTCCCGCGCACCGACACCTATATCGAGAAGGAAAGCTCGATCAACGAGCAGATCGACCGCATGCGGCACGCCGCGACCCGCGCCCTGCTGGAGCGCGACGACGTCATCATCGTCGCCTCCGTCTCGTGCATTTACGGCATCGGATCGGTCGAAACCTACACGGCCATGACCTTCGCCATGAAGGTTGGTGAGAGCCTGCCACGCGACCAACTGCTGGCCGATCTCGTCGCCCTGCAATACCGCCGCAACGACCTCGCTTTTCAACGCGGCGCCTTCCGCGTGCGCGGCGATACCGTCGAGGTGTTCCCTGCCCACTTGGAGGATCGCGCCTGGCGCATCACGTTCTTTGGCGACGAGATCGAGGCCATTACCGAGTTCGATCCGCTGACCGGGGCAAAGGTCGACGATCTGGCGCTGGTCAAGATCTACGCCAATTCGCACTACGTGACGCCGCGCCCGACGCTGCAGCAGGCTATTAGCGCAATCAAAAAGGAACTGAAGGCCCGGCTGGAAGAGATGTACGCCTCGCACAAGTATCTGGAGGCCCAGCGGCTGGAAAGCCGCACGCTGTCCGACATGCAGATGATGGAGGCGACCGGCTCCTGCGCGGGCATCGAGAACTACTCGCGCTATCTGACCGGCCGCAAGCCCGGCGAGCCGCCGCCGACGCTGTTCGAGTATCTGCCTGACAACGCGCTGGTGTTCGCCGACGAGAGCCACGTCACGATCCCGCAGATCGGCGGCATGTTCCGGGGCGACTTCCGGCGCAAGGCCACACTGGCCGAGTACGGCTTCCGGCTACCGTCCTGCATGGACAATCGCCCGATGCGGTTCGAGGAATGGGACGCCATGCGGCCGCAGACGGTCTCCGTCTCGGCGACGCCCGGCGACTGGGAGATGGAGCAGACCGGCGGCGTGTTCGTGGAGCAGGTGATCCGCCCGACCGGCCTCATCGATCCGCCCGTGGAAATCCGTCCCGCCCGCAGCCAGGTCGACGACCTGCTCGACGAGGTTCGCCAGGTCTCCGCCAAGGGCTATCGCACGCTGGTGACGACGCTGACCAAGCGCATGGCCGAGGACCTGACCGAGTACATGCACGAAGCCGGCGTGCGCGTGCGCTACATGCACTCCGAAATCGATACCCTGGAGCGCATCGAGATCATCCGCGACCTGCGGCTCGGCGCCTACGACGTGCTGATCGGCATCAATCTTTTGCGCGAGGGTCTCGACATCCCCGAGTGCGCGCTGGTTGCCATTCTCGATGCCGACAAGGAGGGCTTCCTGCGCTCGGAAACCTCGCTGGTGCAGACGATCGGGCGGGCCGCGCGCAACGTCGACGGCAAGGTGATCCTCTACGCCGACCGCATGACCGGCTCGATGGAGCGCGCCATCGCCGAGACCGACCGGCGCCGGGCCAAGCAGATGGCCTACAACGAGGCCAACGGCATCACGCCGACGTCGATCCGGCGCAACATTGCCGACGTGCTGGAGTCGGTCTACGAGCGCGATCACGTCACGGTCGATGCCGGGCTTGCGAACACGCCCGCTGCCATGGGGCATAACCTCGCAAAGGTCATTCAGGACATGGAGGCGCGCATGAAGGCTGCCGCCGCCGACCTGGAGTTCGAGACCGCCGCGCGGCTCCGCGACGAGATCAAGCGTCTTCGCGAGACGGAGCTGGCCGTGGCCGACGATCCGCTAGCCCGTCAGTCCGCCGTCGAGGAGCGAGCCGGCAGCTTCAAGGGCGAGCGCAAGTACGGCGGCGCGCCCGAGGCGGCGCGGGGCGGCAGCCGAGTGAAGAAGCCCGACCTCGACAATATGGGACCGGGGACGGATCGCGA
Source organism: Filomicrobium sp. (assembly GCA_041738055.1). Classification (GTDB taxonomy): domain Bacteria; phylum Pseudomonadota; class Alphaproteobacteria; order Rhizobiales; family Hyphomicrobiaceae; genus Filomicrobium. The sequence continues at coordinate 132 of JBGSQO010000347.1, read as the reverse complement.
GGTGCCAAGACGAGGGGGCGCTGCCCCCTCGACCCCCGTCGAGGGCGTTGGCCTTGGAACCGATCCCCAGGAAAGGGTGCTGGGGCAAGCCCCTGCCGAGGGGAGCACGAGGGGGCGAGCAGCCCCCTCGTC
>JBGSQO010000321.1:0-5983 GCA_041738055.1 Filomicrobium sp. | reverse complement strand
GGCGCTCGGGCTCGGGCGCCGAGGTCTGGCTGCACGTACCGGCGGCGGCTGCCGAAGCGCCGGCCGGAGGCCAGGATCGCGAAATCGTCGGTCTGACGCCGTTCTTCGAGGGCCGCTCAGAGGTCCTGATGGGCCTGACCGAAGCCTTCCAGCGCGACGGCGACAACGCATTCGAGGGAGCGTTTCACGGCTGGGTCGCCCCCGACGAGGACGGCGCTGGCGCCTATCCCCTCGTATTCGACGCCATCGATTTTGCCGCCCAACAGGGCCGCGACCTGCCGGCCAACCGACGCGTGCGGCTGTGCGGGTTTGCTCGCGAGGTCGCCGCCTACCCCGATGAGGCGGCCTTCAGCGCCGCACAGGCCGAGGGTCCCGGCTTTGCCTCGCAATCGTTCTTTCCGGTGGGCCTCTTCGCGGCAGCCTCGTCGGGCGCGGGTGGCGTTCCCGGATTGGGCGCCATCGCGGGTTCTCCGAGTTCGCATGCCCTGCTCGCCGGCCGGGTCGCGGATCTGAGCCGGCACACGAACGAGGTGACTGGCCAGACGTTCCTCGCCCTTTCCGTCGACAGCCTGGAAGCAACCTTCGACATCGTGGCCGCTCCCGAGGTCGTCACCGGCGAAGTCGTGCCGGGCGGGATTGTCCAAGTCGCCTGCTGGATGTTCGGGCGAATTCTGGATTAGGGAGCGTTCACACGCTCGCCTCCTCGCGGCAGGTCGCGGGCCGATCCTTACGCCAGCCGCGGGCAGTCCAAGCTGGCTTGCCGAGTTCGCGCTTTTCCGCCTCCTCCTCCGTGCGCGTGACGAAGTAGAACTCGAAGCAGTTGGCGCCGATCTCAGCCACCCGGAAACAGCCACCCGCCGGATCGCCATCGTAGATGGTGCAGAACGCGCCACCCTTGACCGACCAGTGACCTCCCGCAGTGACCGGGCCGTCCTCGTAGACGACCGAGTTGTCCTGCGCGTAGGTCTCGGTGAAGCGGCGGCCATCGGCGTATTCGCCGTCGATGGTGAGGCCGCTGAAGGTCGAGGCGATCTCCTGTTCGCTCATCCAGGCCGGAACGGCCAGGACGGGCCGGGCGGACGCGGCGACGGCCGCCGTGAGTGCAGCGGCTGCGAGGGCAAGGCTCAGAGTCGGGCGCATCGGCGAATCCATTCGGTTGCGGAAACCAGTCCCTTAGGCCGCCATTGTGACAGGACGAAGCCGCGGCTCCGGGGCTCGCGCACACCGCTCCCGCCATCTCCGTCGCGGCAAACGGGCCGTCCAACCAACACGGGGCAGCGAGATCCTTGAAAGGGGGGCCAAGCGCGCGTATTCAATCCGGCTTGACACACACGCGGCCCCGCGCATCGACCAGCCGTCCGGCCGCCCGCTCGCATGCAAGGACCAGGAAACATGGGCTACAAGGTTGCCATCGTTGGGGCTACGGGAAACGTCGGCCGCGAGATGCTGAACGTGCTGCAGGAGCGCCGCTTCCCCGCCGACGAGGTGGTGGCTCTGGCCTCGCGCCGGTCGATGGGCGTCGAGGTCTCCTACGGTGACCGGCGCCTCAAGTGCAAGGACCTGGAAAGCTACGACTTTACCGGCACCGATCTCTGCCTGATGTCGGCCGGCTCGACGGTCTCGAAGGAGTGGAGCCCGCGCATCGGCCAGAAGGGCTGCGTCGTGATCGATAACTCCTCGTGCTGGCGCTACGACCAGGACGTGCCGCTCGTCGTCCCCGAAGTCAATCCCCAGGCCCTCGACGGCTTTGCCAAGAAGAACATCATCGCCAACCCGAACTGCTCGACGGCGCAGCTGGTTGTCGTGTTGAAGCCGCTGCACGACGCCGCCGGGATCAAGCGCGTCGTCGTCTCGACCTATCAATCGGTCTCCGGCGCCGGCAAGGAGGCGATGGACGAACTGTGGGCGCAGACCAAGGGCAAGTATGTGCCCGGCCAGGAAGTCTCGCCCAAGAAGTTCCCCAAGGAGATCGCCTTCAACTGCATTCCTCACATCGACGTCTTCATGGAGGACGGCTACACGAAGGAAGAGTGGAAGATGATGGTCGAGACCAAGAAGATCCTCGACACGAAGATCAAGCTGACCGCGACCTGTGTGCGCGTGCCGGTGTTCGTCGGACACTCCGAGTCCGTCAATCTGGAACTCGAGCGGCCGCTTTCGCCCGAGGACGCCCGCGAGATCCTGCGCAATGCGCCCGGCGTCGCCGTCGTCGACAAGCGCGAACCTGGCGGTTACGTGACACCGATCGAGGCGGCCGGCGAATTCGACACATATGTTTCACGCATCCGCGAGGACGCAACCGTAGAAAACGGTCTTGCGCTCTGGATCGTGTCGGATAACCTGCTGAAAGGTGCCGCTCTAAACACCGTGCAGATCGCAGAGACGATGATCGAGCGCGGCCTGATTCGGCGGTGAACGGCTGAGCCGCCCCGAGCAGATCGGTTGCACCGGTCCTGGCGGCAAGTCGGCAGCAGGCGACATGGGTAGCCGGTTCGGGACAGTCCCGATTGGCTACCTCTACTTTTCAGACCCCTGGCGCAGTTTTTGAGCCGGACTCGGTATTTCGCTTCATTCGTAATGCGGGCGCGGACGGCTCAGGGCCGGACGCAGGCTAGAACTATTCCCGGCCTCTCAGGAGGCTGGACCAAGGGTTTGGACAAGATGCGCGAGATTATTCTAAAGGCCGCAATCGAGATCATCGAAAGCAACGGCCTAGGCGGACTGAAAGCCCGGGACCTTGCGGCCGCGTCGGACTGTGCCGTTGGGACGATCTACAATTACTTCGGCAATCTCGATGGGGTGATCCTTGCGATCAACATCGAAACGCTCGAATTGCTGGAAGCGAGGCTCAGGGAGAAGCTCCCCGCAACGCCCAGCCCGACGATCTCCGACCGACTGGTCGCGTTGGCCGAAGGCTACCTGTCCTTCGCCACCGACGAGACAGCCCGCTGGAGGGCCCTGTTCGAGCACAGGCTCTCGGAGGGCCGTGACGTCCCTGAACCGATGCGAGTCCAGCAGTCCCGCTTATTCAAGCTCATTGAAGATGCGATCGCCGACCAGATGACCGACCCATGCGAGCTGTCCTGCGCCGCCCGCGCCCTTTTTGCCGCCGTGCACGGAAACATCTCGCTGGCACTCGACAGCAAGTTAGGCCCCTTCGACGCCGACGAAACGCGCCGGCAGATCGCGTTCGTCGTGCAGTGCGTTGCCCGGGGACTGTCGAAGGTGCCGGCGGCATGAAGCCGTCCCGCCCGACTCACGACCGGACCGAGACCGCGCCGACCGCACCGCAACATCGCGACGATCGACACTTATTTGCTGCGTGTCTTTCCGACCACCGAAGCGACGGCGGTTTCCAGACGGCCGAGCACCTCGACGATCTTGGACAGGTCGGCGATGAACCGCTCGCGCTCTCCCGTCGGAAGCGCCTCGAGGATACGCTGATCGACGCGACGCGCCATCGGCTCGGCCGACTTCAGGACACGTCGGCCCTGATCGGTCAGCTTGACGGAATAGGCCCGGGCGTCCTCTTTCGTGCGGCGACGCTGGACGAGCCCCTTCTTCAGCATGCGCCGGACGATGTCGGCGAGCGTGGAGCGATCGATGCCCGTCAGGTCGACGAGATTGGTCTGCGACAATCCCTCGTTCTGGGAAATCGCGACCAGCACGGCGTATTGCCGCGGCGTGAGGTCTTCCTCGCCCATCTCGGCCTGGAAGACGTCCCCAGCGCACTGACCAGCGCGATGGAGGAGGTGTATAGGCGATTGATCGAGTGCCATGTGTGCTGTCTCCTTCTCAGGATGCCCGGTAGCAGCGGGGCTGCTTCCCTTTTTCTTGTTCATGGTTGCAAGACCCAAGCCAGCCACACGCGGAGCGTGCTCTCGCGTCGCAAATCACATCATGTGCATCAAAGAAGATATCAAATCCGATCATTCGTCTAGGACCAGCGTTCAGTTAGAAGCAAAAATGTGCTTCCGAGTGTTCCATATCAGTGCAGCGCGCAATGCTTCTGTGTAAGGAAATTCCGAATATAATATATATGCTTGGGTCTCTGATCTTCAGACCATAACATGAAAAACGATCCTGGTCAGTCGCGAACCTCATACTGCTTCAATAGACCGATTTGCGCGACTGCGAAAATCATCGTCAGAGGCAGGATTCCGAGCAACTTGAAGCTGATCCAGACATCCGACGAGAACATTCGCCAGACGATTTCGTTCAAAACCGCCAGCGCGACAAAGAACGACGCCCAGCGCATCGTCAGCACGCGCCAGCCTTCGTCGGTCAGCCGGAAGACGTCGCCAAAGAGGTGCTTCAACAGCGAATGCCCAAAATAGAGGCCGCCGAACAGAATGCTCGCAAAGAGCAGATTGACGATGGTGGGCTTCAGCTTGATGAACATTTCGTCGTGCAGCACGAGGGTGAGACCGCCGAACACCAGGATGAAGGCGCCCGAGACCAGTGGCATGATCGGGATGCGCCCCAGAACGGCCCGCGAGACGATCAGCGACAGCACCGTCGCAACCATGAAGCAGCCGGTGCCCCAGAAGATGCCCGCCCGCGCGTTGACGACGAAGAACACGACCAGCGGAAGCACTTCGAGCAACAACTTGGCCAGCGGCGGCCCCTCGGGCGTCGCCGCAGGCGTGACCCCGCCCGTCGATGCCGTCTGTGCCTCTGGGGTATTCGGTGAGTGCATGGTCGTGACTGTCTCCAGGTGGCAACTCGAGCCGATCATAAAACGACGGGCGCCGGCATTTATTCCGCAGGCCCGAGTGACGTCCGCGGCGTGCTGCCGCCCTCGGCCGCATGCGGTTGGGCTGCGGCGGATTGGGAGACCTCTGGGCGCTGCGCCGAATCGGCCGGCACGTCAAGCGCATACTTCTGAAGGCGGCGGGTCATGACGTAGGCGTAGATGCCGGTCAGCGGCATGACCACGGCGACCTTGAACATGACCCAGATGTTGAGGCCGTCGGTCTTCCAACCGAACAGGTCGAACTGATCGCGCCAGGGAAAGCCAAGCCGGATCGCTTCGTTGGCGACGGCCAGAAACAGAAACAGCGCGATAAAGCTCTTGGTGAATTTGTTCCAGCCTTCCGTCGAGTAATGGAACGTCTTCTCGAAGGTGTACTTGAAGAAGTTCTTCTTCAGCATCAGGCCGACGCCAAGGAACAGTGCGAACACGGCGTTGAACAGCGTCACCTTCAGCTGCACCCACATGGGATCGTGCGTGTAAAGGGAAATACCGCTGAAAATCAGCGTGATACCGCCGGCAATCAGCGCGAACATGGGCAGCCGATGCAGCACGACCCACATCACGATGAGTGACAGGACCGTGGTGCCGATGAGGGACCAGATGCCAGCCGTCACGCCCCAGATCGCGTTGACGACGAACAGCGTGATGAGCGGGCCGAACTCGCTCAGCAGGTTGACGGTCTGCTCGGCGTTGAAGGGATAAAAGCGGCTCAGTCCGGTTTTTGTCTGCGACATGGCCCTCAGTCGATCCTCTATGATTTCGGTGTTGCCCGCGATGGAACGCGGACCCGTCTCAAAGAACTGTTACCGGCTCTCCTCGGCCACCATGGCCTTGGCGAATTCTTGCGCGTCGAACGGCTGGAAGTCGTCGACGCCCTCGCCGACGCCGATGGCATGGATGGGGATGGCGTGCTTGGCCGCAATGGCGACCAGAATTCCGCCGCGAGCCGTACCGTCCAACTTGGTCATGACGAGGCCGGTGACGCCCGACCGCTCGCGAAACACTTCGACCTGCTGCATCGCATTCTGTCCCGTCGTGGCATCGAGGACGAGCAGCACATCATGCGGAGCCGCCGGTGCGACCCGCTTCAGGACGCGCACCACCTTCTCCAATTCGTCCATCAATTCCTGCCGGTTCTGCAGGCGGCCGGCAGTGTCGACGATCAGCACGTCGGTGCCGTCGGCCTGAGCGGCCTTCAAGGCGTCGAACGCGAGGCCAGAGGCATCC
>JBGSQO010000313.1:0-3283 GCA_041738055.1 Filomicrobium sp. | reverse complement strand
CCAGAGGCGTCGACGGTGCGATCAGGGCGGGGACGGGACTTGCGGCTCTTCGGGCGGCTCATGGCCTCGTGATAGCCGCTTTGCGGGCGCGGGTCGAATGTCCACAGCACAGGGCCATCCGGCACAAGGAACAGCGCCCCTCGCCCTCAGCGAGCGCGCCGATCGCACACCCGTGCAGGTCAGCTCCGGCCCGCAGCGGCCAAACCAGCCGAAAGACGCGAAGGATCAGGCCTGCTGCAGGTTGATCGCCTTCGGACCCTTGCCGCGCTTGTCGGGCTCGGTCTCGTAGGAAATCCGCATCCCCTCCATCAACTCTCCGATTCCGGAGCGCTCGACAGCGGTCACGTGGACGAAGATGTCGGTGCCGCCGCCATCCGGCTTGATGAAGCCGAACCCCTTCTGGGTGTTGAAGAATTTAACCGTGCCAGTCTGCCGCATGAGGGCCCTCCGTGGCTGGTCCAAACGACAAAGGCGCGACCCGCAGAGCGGACGCGCCTTTCCTCAGGGGCGTGAGACCCCGACCGATGCTGCCAGTCGTTCCAGTGTGGAGGAGGCGTCGTGGCATCGGTGCCATCGTCTCGAACCAGCATTTCTCACTGTTTCGCCCGATGCCTGCGACATGCGGACCCAGGGAGTATCGACCAAAGTTGGTCCCTGCGCAAGCCCGCGAAGAAACAGATTCCTCCCCGTGGAGAGAGCCGTCATCGGTCGATCGCAAGCATCTCCGACCCGAGGTTTGCGATGCGATGGTCGCCGCCCGGCGCGCGCGCAAGAACGGCGGTCAACTCCGGCAGCGCGCGGGCGATCTGTGGCAGCAGGCCGAACGGCGGGTTGACGATGACGAGCCCGCAGCCGTTGAGACGGTTGAAGCCGTCGGCTGCGTCGGGCGCGTCGATCAACACGTCGATGGCGATCATCTTGGGCAGGTCGAGTCCGCTGAGGCGCGCGTGCAGGGTATCGATCGGGCCCAGGTCCTTGATCGGATACCAGAGCATATAGATGCCGGTCGCAAAGCGCCGGACAGCGGCGGCCAGCCCCGTCACCAGCCGGTCGAGTTCGCCCGGCTCCTCGAACGGCGGGTCGACCAGAATGAGCCCGCGGCGCTCCTTCGGCGGCAGCAGCGACTTCAGCGCCACCCAGGCGTCGAGGCCGAGGACCTTTGCGTTGCCGGCGCCCGCGAGTGTCTCTTCCAGGGTCTCGCGGTCGGCGGGATGCAATTCGTTGGCGATGAGCTGGTCGGTCGGCCGCATCAGTGCCTGCGCGATCAACGGACTGCCGGGGTAGAGGCGCAGGTCGCCATCGGGGTTGAGGCCGTCGACGAGCGCCAGATAGGGGGCGAGAGTCTCAGCGAGTGCCGGAGACACGCCCGGACCGTAAAGCCGGCCGATGCCATCCAGCCATTCGCCGGTCTTTTGCGCCTCGATGCTGGAGAGGTCATAGCAACCGATGCCGGCATGGGTGTCGATGACACGGAAGGGGGCCGGCTTCTGCTTCAGGTGCTCGAGGATCAGCACCAGAACCCAGTGCTTCAGCACGTCCGCGAAATTGCCGGCATGGTAGGCGTGGCGGTAGTTCATCGCTCAGGTCCGTACCGAGCCATCGCCGGCTCGGCTCACGCCTTCTTCTCCCAGCGGCCCTCGGGCGACTGCTGCCAATAGGTGCAGGCCGCACCTGCCGCCTTGGCCGCTTTCCATTGGCCACGGGCACGGGCCACCGCCTCGATATCGCGGCCGTCGAACAGGTAGACCATGCGCTCGTAGCCCGCGAAGGCGGCCGCCTCGGCCCCGTCGACGAGAAAGCGCACGCCGGCCGCATTCGGTCGGTCGTCGCCGACCGTCAGGTAGACGGGCTGCAGCTCGGGAGCCGGATCGGCCTTGGTGCCATGCGGCAGAAAGCTGTCGTCACGGTAGGTCCACAGCGCCAGATCCAGGGCGGCCAGCCGCTCATCCGAGCCCGATTGCACGACGGCCCGCCAGCCGCGTTCGAGCGTGCGCTCCAGCAGCTGGGGCAGAACCTGCTCCAGGGGCTGGCGCTCGAGATGATAGAACAGAACGTCCATCGCGCCTCCGACGGGGCGACCGGGCTGCCCGGCCTGCCGTGTCAGCGCAGCTTGTTCAGGGCGCTGCGCGGAACTTCACCCTCGTCGACAAGGGCGCGGATGCACACCTCCGACAAGCGCTTGCCGGCCGCACGCATGCAGGAGCGCAGCGACGAGCTGCCGACCTGATAGCCATTGCAGAAGCGCTTGTAGTCGCCGCTGCACGCGACCTTCAGCCGATCCGACACGGCCGCCTTGGCCGCAGCGGAGTCCGCAGTCGCGCCTGCCAGCAGCACACCAGCTGCCACAACACATGCTCCAGCAAGGCTCAGAGCCGGTCTCGTCGTCGTCACTGCCGTTGTCATTCGTCGTACACCCTCTTTGCGGTCCTACCGGCACCCGGTCTATGCCTGCACCATTGTTCCGATCAGCTGCACCAAATCAGCGCGAATTGCGACGGCGGGATGGCTGAAACGGGTTCTCTCCCCGCCTGAGATTGAGGCGAATCGGCACACCGGGCAAGGAGAAGGTGTCGCGCAAGCTGTTGGTCAAGTAGCGCAGGTAGCTTTTCGGCACCGCCTCCGGACGCGAGCAGAATGCGATGAACGTCGGCGGTCGCGCGGTCGGCTGGGTGATGTAGCGGATCTTGAGCCGGCGGCCGGAGACGGCCGGTGGCGCGTGCCGGGCCAGCGCCTCCAGCAGCCAGCGGTTGAGGTTGGGCGTGGAGACGCGCCGGTTCCAAGTCTCATAGGTCTCGAACACCGCGCTCATCAATTTGTCGAGGCCCTTCTCGCCCAAGGCCGAGATCGGCACGAGGGCCACGCCCGGCAGCTGCGACAGCCGCTCGGCGACGGTCTCGCGCAGGTCCTTCAGCAACTTCTGCTTGTCGGTTACGAGGTCCCACTTGTTTATGGCGATGACGACGGCGCGGCCTTCCTCGCTCACCATGTCGCCGATGGTCAGGTCCTGGTGCTCGAACGGTCGTTCGGCGTCGATCATCAGCACGACCACCTCGGCAAAGCGGATGGCGCGGATGGTATCGGAAGCCGACAGCTTTTCGGCCAGTTCCTCGATGCGCGCCTTGCGCCGCAGCCCGGCTGTGTCGAACAGGCGCACGACGCGCCCGGAAATGGTGAGGTCGACGGACACCGAATCGCGGGTGAGACCCGGCTCGGGGCCGGTGATCATGCGCTCCTCGCCGACCAGCGCGTTGACCAGCGTCGACTTGCCGGCGTTGGGGCGGCC
>JBGSQO010000258.1:0-3662 GCA_041738055.1 Filomicrobium sp. | reverse complement strand
GGCCGCCCGATCGCTCGAGTTCCCGCCGCGCGCAGGATCGGGCGTCGGCGACGAGCACCTTCAGCCGCGCCACCACCTCGGCCCGCGCGCTCTTGCACGTGCCCTCAGGGCCGATGATGTCGCCGATGCGGCCCCTCTCGGAAGCGCGGTCGACGTAGGGGCTCGGGCGGATATCTGCTGTGTCCATCATGGCCACGACATTAGAGCCAAATCACTCGACAAGGGAAGTTCGGCTCGAATGGCGATCCCGGCAGGATTCGAACCTGCGACCCTCTGCTTAGAAGGCAGATGCTCTATCCGACTGAGCTACGGGACCGTCGTGGGCGGCATAGCATGATGGCAGGCGCAGGGAAATCGCGCGCTGCCGGCTGCCGGCTCCTCACGCTCGGAAAACCCCAGCCGATGACCGGCCGTCAGTGCGTCCAGCGTCCGATGCGGCCGAACTTGAAGTTATCGGAGTACGACTTCTTCACGGGCGCCCGCTCTTTGGGCTCCAGCACGCGATAGGCGAGGCCCTTGCGCTCGGCGTAGGCGATCGCGTCCTCGCGGGTGTCGAACTCGAGCCGGATCTGGGCGGCCGTATCGGCGCTCGACGTCCAGCCCATCAGCGGCTCGACCTCGCGCGGGCTCTGCGGCTCATGCTCCAGCACCCACTCTTTGGTGCGGGCCCGTCCCGACTGCATCGCGGTCTTGGCCGGCTTGTAGATTCTCACGACCATCGCTCGTTGGTCCTCGCCTGCTCAGAAGCCGCCACTGGAGGAGGGCGGAGCGCCGCGAGTGAGAGCGGCCTATTGCGAAAGTTGGTCGGGGCAGAGGGATTCGAACTCTCGACTTCCTGCTCCCAAAGCAGGCGCTCTACCAGGCTGAGCTATGCCCCGACATCGTGGTCCACGAGCACCCCACGCCATCAGACCACCTCAAGTGGGTGGCCGACTCCGACGCTGCAAGTGGCTCGCAAACCTTCACCGATGTCTGCCGCCCTCGGGCCGACAGGTCAAGCCGCAACTTCGGTTGAGGTTGCAACCCGCACTCTAGTCCCACCCTATCAACGGGAGCCGAAATGCCCATGCTCGACTAGATCGCCCGCAGCGATCCCAAGGCGTGCGGCTTCTCCAGCTGCCAATTCGAGCACCCCCGTGACCGGACCGCCGGAGCCGATGATGCGCTCCGACATCGGCTCGGTATGGGCCTCGATCCGATGCACGCGGCCGTCGCCGCGGATGAACAGCATATCCAGGGGGATTAACGTGTTGCGCATCCACATCGTGACTTCGTCGGGACGCTCGTAGGGAAACAGCATGCCCTGGCCGGACGGCAGCATCCGCCGGTACATGAGACCGAGCGCTTTCTCGCGCGGGGTGCGGGCAACCTCGATGGCGAACACGCGCTCCCCCGTCTTCGTCCGAATGACGAGACGCTCGCGCACAGTGGCCGCGCCCTGATCCTCGGCCAGAACCGGAGGCGAGGCCAGCAGAGCCGCCGCGCCCGTTGCCGTAGCCAGGATCGTCATCGGTCCCCACCACAGCATGAGGGCCGCCACGAGGGCGGCCCTTTGTTGTCCAGAAGTATCTGCGGCGAGCATGTCGCGGCTCCACTCCTCGCGTGGTAGACTTCGGCCCTCAATGCGAGGACGGGTAACCGGTCTGCGGGCCATCGGGGCGAAGCTCGGCTGCCATGCAGCCCTTCTCGCCATAGCCGTAGCGGACCTGGACAGCCTGCCCCGGACGCAGCTCGGTAAAGCCGAACCGGCGAAGGGTTTCCATGTGCGTGAAGATGTCCGGAGTGCCCTCGCCCCGCGTCAGGAAGCCAAACCCCCTGATGCGGTTGAACCACTTGCAAACGGCGCGCTCCCACTCGCTCTCGGGCGTCACGATGACGTGAGTGCGCTGGGGCAGTTCGGAGGGATGGATCGCCGTGCTCTCGTCCATGGAGAGAATACGGAAGGCCTGCATGCCCTTCGGGCGCTTCATGACCTGGCAGTGGATGCGGGCGCCCTCGTAGGCGGTCTGATATCCGCCGGCACGCAGGGCGGTGACGTGAAGAAGTACGTCGCCCAGTCCGTTGTCGGGCACAATAAATCCGTACCCTTTCGATGCGTCAAACCACTTGATTTGCCCCGCAATCTCAAAGACCTCCTGACCGGCCTCTTTGAGATTTTCCATCGCCTCCTGGGGGGAAAGATCCAGGAAATGCGAGTCATTGGGGAACTTGGAACTTGGCATGTGCGACCCCCGCTAACGCCAATTGGAACCATTGAGCCCGACTCGAGCCCACATTCGTCACGAAATTGCCTGCAGAAGTTTGCCCTCTCGCTGCAGGCCATCTCGGCGAGTGCGAGCGGACCATAGCAATTTTCGTCGCCGTGACCAGCCCCCGTCGACGATACCTGGGGGCGAACGCACGCGACGTGGGCTCGCCTTCATTGTTAAAAACATCCTCGCTAAGCCCTGATAATCGGCCGTTTTTTATTTGTATTGAGCCGTTGATAACTGCCGTCAGAAATGTGTCTTGCTCGGCTGTGGATCACCCCCCTGTGGAGGGTCTGTGGAGGCCTCCGCCACCCCGAATCACCCCCACCTGATTCGCTCAGGGAGACCGACGAATGGCGATCCGGCGGGGGCTGCCCGCGCGACCGACCGACCCGACCCTCCACCGCTTTTCCCCATCCTCACGGCCAATAGTGTCGCACCACGGAGACTCGGCGGTCACCCTATCGTGCCATTGACTCCCGAATGCGCCGATTTCACCGGCCCTCGTCTCTTCGGGAAATCACATCCGACAGCCGCGGCTGGAAATAGGCGGCATTCGATGCGACATAAGGCTGATGAGAAGTCGCCGCGCGGCGCTCGCCCACCCCACGCCGCCGCGCCCGTCGGTCCCGACGTCGGCCCCGCCCACCTGACAGGAGTGAGACTCCCATGCGCTACTTGCACACCATGATTCGCGTGAGCGACATCGACCAGAGCCTCGCCTTCTACTGCGGCGCGCTCGGCCTGCGCGAGATGCGCCGGGTCGACAACGAGCAGGGCCGCTTCACGCTGATCTTTCTCGCCGCCCCCGAGGATCGCCGGCAGGCCGCCGAGACCAAGGCGCCGATGATCGAGTTGACCTTCAACTGGGACCCGGAGGCGTATACTGGAGGGCGCAACTTCGGCCATCTCGCCTACCAGGTCGACGACATCTACGAAACCTGCCGCTTGCTCGCCGAGAAGGGCATCACCATCAACCGGCCGCCGCGAGATGGCCGCATGGCGTTCGTGCGCTCGCCCGATGGTATCTCGATCGAACTCCTCCAGAAGGGGTCCGCGCTGGCCCCGTCCGAGCCTTGGGTCTCGATGGCGAACACCGGCTCATGGTGAGCCAAACCGAACCGGGCGGGCGCCCGCTGATTGCCGTGATCGGGGCCGGTCCCGCCGGGCTTATGGCGGCCGAAACCGCTGCACAGGCCGGTTGCCGGGTTGTCGTCGTCGACCAGATGGCCGCCCCCGGCCGCAAGTTGCTGATGGCGGGCCGGGGCGGGCTCAACCTCACGCACACCGAGCCTCTTGAGCGGTTCCTCGGACGGTATGGCGAGGCCAAAGACCGACTGACGCCGCTGATCGCGCGGCTCGACCCGCAGGCCCTGGTCTCGTGGGCCGAAGGGCTCGAGCAGCCGACGTTCG
>JBGSQO010000241.1:0-11075 GCA_041738055.1 Filomicrobium sp. | reverse complement strand
GGTGTGGTTCGGGCTGCAGCTGGGGCTGCGCCAGTGGTTGCGGTGTAAGCCGCTCCAAGGCGCGCCGCGCCTCGATGGCCTCGCCGGGAGCATACTCTTCGACCGCGAGATAACTGTAGAGGCGGACCGCGTACTGGAGTTGCCCGTCGGCTTCCGCCCGGCGGGCAAGTGCAAGCAGTTCGGCTGGAGTATAGCGCGGCCCCGCTGTCGACATGAGTTTCGCTCGCCCCCGGATGTCCCGTCCGCCCGCAATCGCGCGCCAGACCCGCTGCGGTCGCCATCAATGCGCTATCGCCGACAGGCTTCGTCCGCTTTCTGACCGCCGTTCGGGTCTAGCATGAGCCCTTGGGCAAAACGAGCCTGCCGACCTGCCGACGAAGGTTCGAGTGGCGTAGGTCTTTTTCCTCATCGACATCCAACAACGGCGCAAGCAGGGCGGTGTCCAGACCGGCGGCATTTCGCAGCGTGTCTGCCAGTGTCTCGGCATGCGACCAGCGCACAGCTTCAAACAGTCTCGGCACGGCAGGCCGCCGCTTCATACCGACGAGGCCATAGCCACCGTCTGGGGCTGGCGAAAAGACCGCATTCGCACGGCCCAAAGCATGAAACGCCATGGCCAAGTCGACCTGCCCGAGCCCCGGGCAATCCGAACCGACGATTACCACTGGGCCCGGCGGCAGCGTATCCATCACCGCCTGCATGCGGTCGCCCAGATCGCCCAAGCCCTGGCCACGGCGTGACGGCCCCCTGGGCAGCGCGGGGGACGCGCGCTCCGCGTCGGGTGTTATGGCCAGATGCAGGCTCCAGCGGCGTGGCGCAAGCAACCTCGCCACGAGAATGCGCACGGAGGAACGATGAAAGGCGGTTGCTCGCGCCACACCAATCCCGCGTGCCAGCCGCGTCTTGACCCGCCCGGCGCGCGGCACCTTGAGCATGATGACGACGTGCCGCTCCCCGACCATGCGCGACACTGGCGCAATCTTTGCCTGAGCACCGGCCGGCCGCGGCGGCAGAACCGGGCACCGGCGCACACATCGGCGAATCCCTGGTCGATTTGTCACGCCAGCGGCACGTACGCATAGCCCGCCCCGTCCTTCTCGATACGGCCGGCACCCGGCATGCCGTAATGGTAGCCGGTAACGATAGACCGATCGGCTACGACGCGGTCGAACAGTCGGCGGCGTACCGCCTCGGCGGCTTGCGGGTCACTGTCGAAAACGGCGTGCCAGCCTGGATTGCGGACAAACAGTGCAGGGATGTTGCTCGTGTCCGAAAGCACCATGAGTTGCTCGCGTCCCGACGCGACGTGATACGCCGTATGGCCCGGCGTGTGGCCGTGCGCGGGCAAAGACCGGATGCCGGCAACAACCTCGGTTTCGCCATTGACGCGCTCGATGTTCTTCCATGTTCCGAGCGTCGCCTGGATGCGCTTGGCCAGGCCGTGGCGGGCTTCGGGCAACTTGGTGAAAACACCAGGATCCGTCCAGAACGCCATCTCGGCCTCGGGTGCAACGATCCGCGCATTCGGGAATACGGAGGCGTTGGTCTCCTTGGCCATCAAGCCGAAGATGTGGTCGGGGTGGAAATGCGTGAGCAGGATCGTATCGACCTTGTCGGGCGCAATGCCTGCTGCGGCCATGTTGGCGGTGAGCCGACCTGCGGTTGGCGCCAGCTGGGCACCAGTGCCGGCGTCGAACATGATCGTGCGGCCGCCGACGCGTGCAAACGTCACTGTGAACGGGATCGTAACCCCTTCGTTCGACAGCCCTGCTGCGGCGAGCGCGACCTTCGTTTCCTCTACCGTCGCATTGCGGATGAACGCTGGGTCGTGCGGGCGCTCCCACTTGCCGTCGAAGACGGTCACGATCTCGATATCGCCGACCCTGAAGCTGAAAAAGCCCTTGGCCTCCAATTCGGAGGCTTGCGCGGATCGAAAGAGGGCCAAAGGAGCTGCCAACCCAAAGGCGGCAGCAGCAGACCCGGCTCCAATAACGATCTGGCGTCGCGTACTCTCGATCATGTGTCCCGAGCCTCCCGTGTTCCCTGTCAAACCGCTTCGTGCCAACTTGGGCACCATCTCACCGCAACGCACCCGTCAATCACTGCCGGTCATGGCGATTTCACGGACGCGGGCTGAGGTACAGGGGCGGTGCCGCCCCGCCTCCGATAAAAGCGGGCGATGCGCTCGGGCGAAACACCGAGCACATACATCGCCATGCACATCTGATTGCGGGCCACCCGACTGATGTAGCCCTCTTCTCGGAAGCGGCTCGCATCGGTGAGGGCGCGTGAGCGCAGAATGCGGATTCGGCGCGCGCCGAGCCGCCGGACGATGTCGACGTCCTCCATGAGTGGGAGTAGCCGATAGCCGCCAATCTCGGCGAGCAGTGAGGTTGGTATGAGCAGACCCTGGTCGCCGAAAGGCAGCTTAAAAAGATGAGAGCGAAGTCCGACGAGCGTCTCCAAAATGCGCGGAGACACGCCATCGTCATCGAGAGCGAAGCGGAAGGCGGCGGCAGTCGGGCTGCGTAGACCATTTTCCTGCCTCTCAATGAACGCGGCGGCTTCCTGCTGCCACCCTGCTTCCAATGCGGTGTCTGCGTGCAGAACCAGAATCCAAGGCTGGCCGGCCAAGGCGACCCCCGCAGCAATCTGGCGCCCACGCCCTGGCTGGGTCTCCACGAGACGGGCGCCTGCTGCCTCTGCGATTGCGCGGGTATCATCCGAAGAGCCTCCGTCAACGACAATGACCTCGCGCACCGTCCCGTCCACCGCCGCCGGGATCAGCGCGGTCAGGCAATCCGGCAATGTGCGGCCGGCGTCCAGCGCCGGGATTACCACCGTTATCATGGTGCCGGTGTTTGCCATGAGGGTTGTAGCGCAACAAGGGGTACCACATCAATGCCTAATTGATCAACTTTTGTTCTTTTTTTATTCTATTGGTCGTGTATTGTAGAGCCTGAGACGAGTTGCGCAGGAGTGCCGGGCCATGGACGACATTGCACATCTCGTAGCGCGGGACCGGCGTCGTGGTCGGGGTGCCGTATCGAACCGCAGCGGACGGTTCGAGGTGGCGGAGCGGGAAGATGCCGATGACGGCTGGGGTAGCCTCTCCGACTTGCCACCGTTCGCAACTACGGTCGCAATCGACGTGGCGCGTTCGATCATCACGACAAACGACAGCCCGGACATCTCTTTCGAGCAGTCGATCAACCCCTATCGTGGCTGTGAACACGGCTGCGTTTATTGCTATGCCCGGCCGACCCACTGCTTTCTGGGTCACTCGGCAGGCTTGGATTTCGAGAGCAAGCTGTACATCAAGCCGAACGCCGCCGATTTGCTGCGTCGCGAAATTTCGAAGCCACGCTATGAGGTGAAGACGATCGCTCTGGGAACCAACACCGACCCGTATCAACCGCTCGAGCGGACCCAGCGGATCACGCGGAGTCTACTGCAAGTTCTGGCAGAGGCTAAGCACCCGGTCGGCATCGTGACCAAGTCAGCCCTTGTAACCCGTGATGTCGACATTCTGGCTGCTATGGCGCGCGAAGGGCTCGTCAAGGTCGCGCTGTCCGTTACGACCCTCGACCGGCATTTGGCGCGGGCAATGGAGCCGAGGGCGTCGACGCCCATGAAGCGCCTCGACGCCGTATCACAACTCGCGGCTGCAGGAATTCCAACCGCCGTCATGGTGGCTCCTGTGATTCCGGCACTGAACGACCACGAGATCGAGACCATTCTGGATGAGGCGGTAAAGGCAGGTGCGCGTGAGGCTGGCTACGTCATGCTGCGGCTACCGCTCGAGATCAAAGATCTGTTCGCAGAGTGGCTGGCGACCGAATTCCCTGATCGAGGAGCGCGGGTCATGAGCCTCATGCGGTCTATGCACCGCGGCAAAGTGTACAGGGCCGAGTTTGGGCTGCGTCAGCGTGGAAGCGGCCCGTATGCCGAGCAAATCGCCTTGCGGTTCCATCTCGCGCTGAAGCGGCTTGGACTGAACGAGCGGCGCCAGCTCCTGCGCACCGACCTGTTTCGGCGCCCGGCAGGAGACAGCGCGCAGTTGAGGCTGTGGTGAGTATCCGCACGATGATTTCGCCCGCCCCCGACGAATTGCTCTGCGCCGATGTGGACGCCCTGAAGGGTTCGCGAAGGGTGGCCTTGCGCACGAGAGCGAGCAGGGCAAACTGCGGCCATGAGGATCAGCGATTCGACCATGGTGCCGACATTCGACCTGGAGGCCAGCGAGATGGCCATGTCGAGGGGCGCTGTTGCAGGCATCGACGAGGCCGGCCGTGGCCCTTGGGCGGGGCCGGTCGTTGCTGCGGCTGTGATCCTCGATCCAAGTCACATTCCCGAGGGTATTGCCGACTCCAAGCAACTCCAGCCCGCCATTCGCGAGGCGGTCTACTCGCGCATCCTGGCGACGTCGGAGGTAGGGGTCGCCATGGCCGACGTGGGCAGGATCGACCGAGACAACATCCTGGCCGCAACTTTGTGGGCCATGACAGAGGCTGTCCGCCAGCTTCGCTCCCAGCCGCGACTTGCGATCGTCGATGGCAACCGGCTTCCGAGGCTCACCTGCGAGGCCCGCGCGATCGTCAAGGGAGACGCGCAGTGCCTATCGATCGCGGCCGCCTCCATCGTCGCCAAGGTGACGCGGGACCGGCTCATGATCGACCTCTCTCGCCGTTATCCGGGCTACGGCTTCGAGCGGCACAAGGGCTATGGAACGCCGGAGCATCGCGAGGCGCTCGCTCGCCTTGGCGTCACCCCGGAGCACCGCCGCTCATTCCGGCCGGTGCAACTGGTGCTCGGGCTCATGTCCAGGTGAAGTCGGATGTCCAGCGTAGTCTATTTTGCGTGGTCACCTCAGTGCCCCGGATCGGGATGCCAGCCCAGAATTGTTAGCATGACGAAGAAGCCGAACACATAGCCAACCGGGACATACCAACCGTGGCGGATCCACTGCCATACCGACTTGGCTTCTGGATACATGTTGGACAGTGCAACGCCTGCCGACGAGCCGAACCACATCATCGAACCGCCGAAGCCAACGGCATAGGCCAGCATGCCCCAATCGTAGCCGCCTTGCTTCAGGGCGAGCGCTGTCAGCGGGATGTTGTCGAACACCGCCGAAATGAAGCCGAGGCTCAGTGTCGATGGCCAAGACGCCGGTGGCAATTTCTCGACTGGCATCATTGATGCGCAGGTGACGAGGCCGAGAAGGAAGATCGTACCCTTGAACGTTTCCGGCATGATCGACCAGTCGGGCTTTCTAAGTACCGACGTCGCCAGGAGCACGGCCCAGACCGCCAGGCCGATCACGGGCAACTGATCAAGCAGTGCGGGGAAACGCAAGTTGGCGATCACGTTGGCGGTGACGGCTGCGATAAGGATCGCCGCGACGATGCCAAGGCGTGCCCAATCGATATGAAGTCGTTCGGGGGCGTCCTTGACGATCGGCTGATAGCGATGCTGGGCGACGGCTGCGGGAACGGCGAATATCATGAACGCCGCAATGGCAGCGACATAGGCGTCGAGCACCTTCAGCGGGCTGACGCCGTCGATCCACATCATGGTGGTCGTCGTGTCGCCAACGACACTGCCAGCACCACCAGCATTGGACGCTGCGACCAGGGCCGCGAGGTAACCAATACTGACACGCCCCTGGAAAATGTGCCGGGCAACCGTACCCCCGATCAGTGCCGCGGCGATATTGTCGAGGAAGCCCGAGAGGATGAAGACCAAGAGCAGGAGCACGAAGCCGCCCCTCCAGTCGTCCGGCAGCACGGCCGGCATCGCCTCGGGGAGATGGCTTTCCTCGAAATGACGCGAGAGCAGAGCAAAGCCCATCAACAGGCAGAACAGGTTGGCGAGGATGACCCACTCGTGCGCCATATGTCCGGTGAGCCCCTCGAGGCCGGTGCCGAACTTGAAGCCTGTGAATGCAAGCTTGTAGGCCGTGACCGTCGCAAGGCCCGTCATGGAAACGGCAAGCGTATGGTGATGAAACAGCGCCACGCCAAGAAGGGTCAGCCCGAACAAGATGAAGTCAACGGGGATGCCGAAAAGGTACAGCGGTTCGGGTCCAGCTGTCACAGCAGTTGCAGCGAAGGCCGGGCCGGTGGCGACGATGGTGAGCGCAAGGGCCGCACAGACGATCATCCCGATGGGAGCTCGGGTCGAAACCGGTGTCGGCACTCCCGGAGTTTGAGCCTTGTCCGTCGAACGGCGTGTCACCGGCATGATCATCTCCCCCTGCGCTTCGTGTCGATGCGCGTCCGGGCGGCGAACTTGCACCGACACAGTGACTGCCATCAGCCCACTCACAGGAGCGGGACCTTAGTTGGCGGTTTGGCTCACCGCAATCCGACGGACGGATGCCCGGGCTGGTCGCCAGCGCAGTTGGGATCGACCGATGGTGTTGCGCCAAGCCCTGTCCGCATGTATAGAACCCGCTTCCGAGCCGCCCGGCGGGGCATGCCGTGGCGGCTCGATAGGCTTTGCAATAATCACCTCGACGACCCTCCGTACCGCAAAGCACCCGCCCCAGCCCTGTCGCATGGCAGGATGGCCGCCCGGCGTACTCCGCCAGGGTTGCCATGCATGGGAACGGCTAGCGCCACACTGGCGCCGGGGACGGGTTGCGAGACAAGAAGGAGAAGCAAAATGCCCAAGTTGAAGACCAAGTCGAGCGCAAAAAAGCGCTTCAAGGTGACGGCAACTGGCAAGATCAAGGCACAAGCCGCGGGCAAGCGCCACGGCATGATCAAGCGTCACGCCAAGTTCATCCAGCAGGCGCGCGGCACGATGGTGCTGAACGACTCGGACGCGAAGATCGTCAAGAAGTACATGCCTTACCATCGGTGAGGTCGTGAGTGGTCAGTGGTGTGGTGGTGGCCGAATGCGCTGCACCGATCCGCTCCGGCCACCCAACGTTCCCTCGTCTGCCAGCCCCCTGAAACCGTCATCTCCGGAGCATTCCCATGGCTCGCGTCAAGCGCGGCGTCACCGCCCACGCCAAGCACAAGAAAGTCCTCAAGGCCGCCAAGGGCTATTATGGCCGCCGCAAGAATACGATCCGCATCGCCAAGCAGGCCGTCGAAAAGGCGATGCAGTACCAGTATCGCGACCGCAAGCGCCGCAAGCGCACGTTCCGCGCCCTCTGGATCCAGCGCATCAACGCCGCCGTGCGCGAGGCGACGGGTAACGAAATGACCTACGGCCGCTTCATCGACGGGCTGAACAAGGCCGGTATCGAGATCGACCGCAAGGTGCTCGCCGACATCGCAGTGCATGATGTCGCAGCGTTCAATGCGCTGGTCGCGCAGGCCCAGTCGGCTGTTTCCAAGGCAGCCGCTGCCGCCTGAACGGGACGAACTGGAACGTGGTCCGGCTTGGCTGCAAAGATTTCGGCCGGGGCCTCCTTAAAGGGGCGGGCTAGTGAAGACGGGGGGGCTTGCCCCCTCGACCCCCACCAAGGGCTTAGCCCTTGGAACCATTACCAGGAGATCATGGCAGGCCCGCTGCCAAGACGCCTCCGAACGGGGTGATCCCCCGCGCGGGGTTCGGGGGCGCGCAGCCCCCGCACTTCATGTGCTCGTTCGCCGCCGTTCGACGAGCTTGATCCGTCCGGTGGGTGGGGTATGACCAGCGCGGCGTAATTTTTTTGCAGCGCGGCACCGACAACCGCATCCACGAAGAGGCCTGCCCGTGAGCGGACAAGAGGATCTCGACAGCCTCGAGACGAGGCTCATTTCCGAGGTGGCTGCGGCGGGTGATCTTGCCGCGCTGGAAGCCGTGCGTGTTTCGGCGCTCGGGAAGAAGGGCGCGATTTCGGCGCTCATGGCCGAACTCGGCAAGATGGCGCCCGATGAGCGCAAAGCCTTCGGGGCTGCGGTCAATCAGCTCAAGACGCAGGTCGGTGACGCGCTGGACGCCCGCAAGGCGCTCCTGGAAGCCGCCGCACTCGATGCCCGACTTGCAGCAGAGACCACAGATATCACGCTGCCCGTCAGGATGGGTCCGCTCGCCGAGGGCCGCATCCACCCGGTCAGTCAGGTCATGGACGAATTGGCCGAGATCTTTGCCGGCATGGGCTTTGCCGTAGCCGAAGGCCCGGATATCGAGAGCGACGACTACAATTTCACCAAGCTCAACATTCCAGAGGAGCATCCCGCGCGGCAGGATCACGACACGTTCTATCTGAACGGGCCGGCCGAGGGCGGACGTCTGGTGCTACGCACGCACACGTCTCCAGTGCAGATCCGCACGATGCTCAACCAGAAGCCGCCGATCCGCATCATTGCACCGGGGCGGGTCTACCGCTGCGATAGCGACCAGACGCACACGCCCATGTTCCATCAGATCGAGGCACTCGTCATCGACGAGGATACGCACATGGGGCACCTGAAGTGGGTGCTGGAGGAGATGTGCAAGGCCTTCTTCGAGGTCGACCACGTCACCATGCGCTTTCGGGCGAGCCATTTCCCATTCACCGAGCCGTCGGCCGAGATCGATATCGACAAGGCCGCCCTCGGCAAACCGGGCGAGTGGCTGGAAATCGGCGGCTGTGGGATGGTGCACCCCAACGTCATTCGCAATTGCGGTCTCGATCCCGAGCGCTACCAGGGCTTCGCCTTCGGCATGGGCATCGACCGCATGGCCATGCTGAAGTATGGCATTCCGGATCTTCGCGCGTTCTTTGGCGCCGACCTGCGCTGGCTCAGACACTACGGTTTCTCGGTGCTCGACCAACCGACGCTCGCCGGCGGGCTGTCGGGCTGATCGGCCGGGCTCATCAGGAGCGGGGCGCCAAATGAGCCTATCCGTGATGATGGCCTCAGGTTTGGCGGCCGCCATGGTGATCGTCGCAATCCTGACGTGGTTCTTCCACGATACCAAGCACCGGGATCTCGAAAGTTGGATCCAGTACGGCTTCTCCGGCGACACGCTCCGGCACGTCGTCATCTACTACCGGTCGATGGGCCTCTCGATGCTCGTCTTCTACGTGCTGTTCGTCGTTTCCTGCCTCGTCCTGCAGTCGGACGGGCACCAGTTGTTCACCAACCGGGCGGGCGAACCGATCTGGGCCGGGCCGATCGGGGCGGCGATGTTCGGGCTCGATCTGGTGCTGCGCGGCGGCTTCTTCGATCTGATGGAACACTTCGACCTGTCGGCCTCGCCCATCCTGATGTATCGGGAAAACCGCTGGTTCGTGCTCTATGCGTTCGTGTTCCGCATCTACTACGGCTTGACACTGTTGCGCATTCTCGTCTCCTTCGCGCTGATCTGGACGCGGCTCAGGCGGGTGCGGCGCTCGCTCATCGAGCCTGATGCGGGTCAGACGCAGGTGTTGCGCCGTCGCGGGCTGCGGCTTCGGCTCAGATCAGGGCGGACCGCCGCGCCGCGCCAGACGTGATCGACGTGACGCCAGACGCCAAGACTTGCCAGACGCCAAGACTTGAAAGGCATGCCCGATGAAATTCACGCTCTCCTGGCTCAAGGACCACCTCGACACCACAGCTTCGCTGGAGGAGATCACGACGACGTTGTCTGCGATCGGGCTCGAGGTCGACGGAATCGAGAACCCCGGTGAGGCGTTGTCGGCCTTCACCATCGCCAAGGTGCTGGAGGCCAAGAAGCATCCGGATGCCGACAAATTGCAGGTGCTGCAGGTGGAGATCGCCCCCGGCCAGCCGCCGCTGGAGGTCGTGTGCGGGGCGCCCAACGCCAAGGCCGGCATGTTGGCTGTGTTCGCGCCGATCGGGACCTATGTGCCCGGCCTCGACGTGACGCTGGTCAAGAAGCCCGTCCGTGGCGTCGTCTCCAATGGCATGATGTGCTCGGCATCCGAGTTGCAGTTGTCGGACGAGAGCCAAGGCATCATCGAGGTCGCGCCCGAGCACGCGGGCAAGGTCGGTGAGCGCTACGTGGCCGCCATCGGCCTGGACGATCCCGTCATCGAGGTCGGCCTCACCCCCAACCGGCCGGACTGCACGGGCGTGCGCGGCATTGCCCGCGATCTCGCGGCTGCCGGACTCGGCACGCTGAAGCCGGAGCCGAAACTCGGGCCGGTCGAGGGCAAGAGCGAGTGCCCGGTTCAGATCGAATTGGATTTCCCGAAGGAGGCCGCGAGCGCCTGCCCGGTGTTCGCCGGCCGCTACGTGAAGGGCGTCACCAACGGGCCGTCGCCGGCCTGGCTGCAGAGCCGGCTGAAGGCAATCGGGCTTCGGCCGCGCAATATCCTGGTCGACGTCACGAATTACATCTCGTTCGATCGCGGCCGGCCGCTGCACGTCTATGACGCCGACCGGCTGAGCGGAACCGTCTCGGCCCGTCTCGGACGCCCCAGCGAGAGCTTCGTCGCGCTCGACGGCAAGACCTACGAAACGGATGCCACCATGTGCGTCATCGCCGACGCAACGGGTCTGCTGGGCCTCGGTGGCATCATGGGGGGCGAAGCGTCCGGATCGACAGAGGCGACCGTCAACGTGCTGATCGAGAGCGCGTGGTTCGATCCGATCCGTACCGCGCAGACCGGCCGCAAGACCGGCATCGTCAGCGACGCGCGCTACCGCTTCGAGCGCGGCGTCGATCCGCAGTCGGTCATGAGCGGGCTCGATCTGGCTACCGATATGATCGTCAAACTGGCCGGCGGCAAGCCCTCCAAGGCGCGGATTGCCGGCACGGCGCCTGACCCGAAGACCGTCATCGCCTTCGAGACGGCTCGCGTGGCCAAGCTGACGGGGCTGCACCTCGCCGACGCCGAGATCAAAGGCATTCTGGAAAAGCTCGGCTGCGCGGTCTCCGGCAAGGGTGGCAGCCTGAAAGTCACGGTCCCGTCGTGGCGGCCGGACATCCACGGGCCTGCCGATCTCGTGGAAGAGGTTACGCGGATCGCCGGTCTCGACAAGATCCCGTCGACGCCGCTGCCGGCCATGACCGCTATCGCCCGCGGCGTGCTGACCGAGAGCCAGAAGCGGGCGCGACGGGCACGGAGGACGCTGGCGGCCCGCGGGCTCGTCGAGGCCGTCACGTACTCCTTCATCACGCGTGAGCAGGCGAGCCTGTTC
>JBGSQO010000225.1:0-2251 GCA_041738055.1 Filomicrobium sp. | reverse complement strand
GTGGCTGTCTGGGCCGGCGCTGTCTGCCGATCACGCCCGGGTCGCCGATCAGGAGCTCAAGGCCGAGGTGATCGCGGCACGCGCTCAAGCCGGCGACGAGGCGTGCAAGGCCAGCCTGGAGCGCTACACGTTCCGACTGGGCCGTGGCCTCGCCCAGGTCTGCAACATCCTCGACCCCGATATCGTCGTACTCGGCGGGGGGCTTTCGAACTTGCTCCACCTCTATGAAAATCTGCCCCGGCACATGGAGCCGTTCATGTTCACCGACAGCCCGGCCGTCGCGGTGGTGCCGCCGCGCTGGGGCGATGCCAGCGGCGTTCGGGGCGCGGCATGGTTGTGGAACAGCGGGACCGAGACCGTGCCGTCGCCCAAGTCTTGACGGCTACTTCCCGCCGCTCTTGTTCTTGCCGTCGCACGGCGTGGCCGGCAGCATCGTCAGCTCGGACAACTCGCCCCGAATGGCGAAATCGCCGTAGTCGATGACGAGGGACGACGTGACGCCGTTGTCGTGAAAGCGGAACGACAGCTCGTAGCTCGGGATGGCGTCCTGCTGGCCATCCTTGGCGTCGTAGTAGCTCATCGCAACCGGCCAGGTCGGCAGCGCGGTGAGCGTCTTTCGGGCGGCGAGCGTATGGGCGAGGCCGGCGCCGATGGCTTCCGGGCTGAGGCGCGCGCCGATGAAGGCCGTCGTATCGTAGACCCGGCTGCCCTCTTCGGAACCGTCGTAGAGCTGTGCCACGAACGAGCGCTCGCCGGCCCGGGCGCGGTCCAACAGCCGCAGCGAATGCTGCATGGGAAACAGCACCTCGCCGGTGAGATCGAGCTTGGCCGCCTTGGGCTTCTTCAGGCGCACCTCGATGCCCGAGCCGGTCGACTTGCGCCGGGCCTCGCCTTCCGTCGCTTCGGCCAGATCCTTGTTGCGGAACTGGCGGATGTCGAAGTCGAGTTCTGTGCCTTTGTCCGCCTCGAAGCTCGTGGTTCTGAGATCGTTCATCTGGATCGCGCCTTCGCGATCGACAATCCGGGTCACGAGCCGCATCGTCTGATGATAGCCCGAACAGGTCGCCCCGGTCAGTTCGTAGACCATGCGGCCGGCCAACTCTCCGATACCCGACGAGGTGGAGGCGCGCTCCAGCGTCATCTCGTAGACGGCCCGATGTGGCGCCAGTTCGCCGGCTGCCGCCGGCCCCGCGCCCATCGCCGTGGCCAGCCCTAGCAACAGGGACGATATCGCTCGCGGGCTCGCGCCGCTGTCCACGGCATCCCGTCTCGTCCGCCTGATCGTCGTCGCGCTCACGTACCCTCCTCATGCGTCCGCACTCGTTGGCGTGACCCTACGTCCCCGGCTCGTGATATGCAAAGCATCCAGAGTGATACCGTCCCGCCGATGCTTCGAGTCTGTGTCTATCGGGGCGGCGGGACGGTATTGTCCGTGTTTGCGCCTTCCGACTCTCGTTCCGAGAGCCGGCCGGAAGGCGCGGTCTGCCGAGAGGTCGCTCAGAACTTCCGCGGTGCGATATGGCAAGGCTCGCCGACCTGCGTTACGAGTGCTTCCGCTATCAGGCAGACCAACGCCGGCTGCGCACATGCCCCACAGGAGGACCCGATATGAACGACCCTGTTCTCGAGCGATTGACGAGCCTGGGCCTCACCCTGCCCCCGGCGCCTGCAGCGGTCGGAAATTACGTGCCGTTCGTCATTGCCGGCGACCTGCTCACCATTTCGGGCCAGGTCTCGCGCAATAACGACGGCAGCATCATCGCCGGCCGCCTCGGAGCCGACCTTACTGTCGCCCAAGGCCAGGACGCGGCCCGCCAGTGCGCGCTGGCGATCCTCGCCCAGGCCAACGCTGCTCTGGGCGGTCTTGCCCGCATCGGCCGGCTCGTGCGCCTCAATGGCTTTGTCAATGCGACGGCCGACTTTACGGATCATCCCAAAGTGGTCAACGGCGCCTCGGACCTGATGGTCGAAGTGCTGGGCGAGGCTGGCCGCCACACGCGCATCGCCGTCGGCGTGGCAAGCCTCCCGGCTGGCTGCGCCGTCGAAATCGACGCGGTTTTCGCGATCAAGGCGGGCTGAGAGGGGCGAGCTGGGTCGGCACGACCACGTCTAAGATAGGTCTTGCCGGCCGAAGGTCGTTGCGCCAGCGTGAGGCCATGCAAACCACCTCCCACGCCTTCAAAGAAAACGCCCGCGCGGCCCTGTCCGACACCCAGCTGCAGCGCGCGCTGTCGGGCCTGCCCGGCGGGCT
>JBGSQO010000224.1:0-3060 GCA_041738055.1 Filomicrobium sp. | reverse complement strand
GATCTGGGTCATCATCGGCCTGCTGCTGATCGCGCTGTTCAACCTGTTCCAGGATCGCGGGCAGCCGACGCGCACCGATCTGCCCTATTCCGAATTCATGGCAGCGGTCGACTCGAAGGCTGTCGCCGAGGTCAAGATCCGCGGCACCCGGATCGAAGGCCGCCGCGTCGACAATACGACCTTCAAGACCTACGCGCCGCAGTCCGATCCGGCGCTGATGGAGAGCCTGCGCAAGGCCGACGTGAAGATCCGCGTGCAGCCGACCGAGGAGGAGGTGCCGTCGATCTTCTCCGTGCTGGTGTCGTGGTTCCCGATGCTGATCCTGATCGCGGTCTGGGTGTTCTTCATGCGCCAGATGCAGTCGGGCTCCGGCCGCGCGATGGGTTTCGGCAAGTCGAAGGCTAAATTGCTGACTGAGCGGCATGGCCGCGTCACGTTCGAGGACGTTGCCGGTGTCGACGAGGCCAAGACCGACCTGCAGGAGATCGTAGAGTTCCTGCGCGATCCGCAGAAGTTCCAGCGGCTCGGCGGACGTATTCCGCGCGGCGCTTTGCTGGTCGGCCCGCCGGGCACCGGCAAGACGCTGATCGCGCGTGCCGTCGCTGGCGAAGCGAACGTGCCGTTCTTCACGATTTCGGGTTCTGACTTCGTCGAGATGTTTGTCGGCGTTGGCGCGAGCCGCGTTCGCGATATGTTCGAGCAGGCCAAGAAGAACGCGCCGTGCATCATCTTCATCGATGAAATCGACGCTGTCGGCCGTCATCGTGGTGCCGGTCTCGGCGGTGGCAACGACGAGCGCGAGCAGACGTTGAACCAGTTGCTCGTCGAGATGGACGGCTTCGAGGCCAACGAAGGCATCATCATCATCGCGGCGACCAACCGCCCCGACGTGCTCGATCCCGCCTTGCTGCGTCCTGGCCGCTTCGACCGCCAGATCGTCGTGCCCAACCCGGACGTGAACGGTCGCGAGAAGATCCTGCGCGTGCACATGCGCAAGGTGCCGCTGGCCCCCGACGTGGAGCCGCGGATCGTTGCGCGCGGAACCCCGGGTTTCTCGGGTGCCGATCTCGCCAACCTCGTCAACGAGGCAGCCCTGCTGGCGGCCCGCCGCAACAAGCGGATGGTGACGCAGAGCGAGTTCGAGGACGCCAAGGACAAGGTCATGATGGGCGCCGAGCGCAAGTCGATGGCCATGTCGGAGGAAGAAAAGCGGCTGACCGCCTATCACGAGGCGGGCCACGCGCTGGTCGGAACGAGCGTGCCGGCGGGAATTCCCGTCCACAAGGCGACGATCATTCCACGCGGGCGTGCGCTGGGCATGGTGAAGTTCCTGCCCGAAGGTGACCGCTACTCGATGAAGTTCATCGAATACACGTCCCAGCTTGCCGTGGCGATGGGCGGTCGTGTGGCCGAGGAGATCGTATTCGGCAAGGAGAACATCACGTCGGGTGCATCCGGCGACATCCAGCAGGCGACCCAGATGGCGCGCGCCATGGTCACGCGGCTGGGCTACTCCGATGAACTCGGCACGGTGATGTACGGCGAAAACAACGAGGAGGTGTTCCTCGGCATGTCGATGCAGCGACATCAGAACATTTCCGAGGCGACCGCCCAGAAGATCGACGCCGAGGTTCGCCGTCTCGTCGCCCAGGGCTATGACGACGCTCGCCGGATCATCACCGAAAAGCGCGATGCGCTGGAGGCGATCGCCCAGGCCCTGCTCGAGTACGAGACGGTGACCGGCGAAGAGATCAAGGCGCTGATGCGTGGCGAGAAGATCGTGCGCCGCTCCGACGACGACGAGCGCAAGGGCCCCATCGGCACCGCCGTCCCCACGGCAGGTCGCGTGCCGCGTCCGCGCGATGAGCCGGATACGGGCGGACTGGAGCCACAACCGCAGGGGTGAGGGCGATGCCGAAGACCGCGAAGAAGCCCATGGGGTCAGTCGTCAGTGTCGTGCGCGAGAGTTCGACGGGACAGTTCCTGGCTGCGGCGAAACGCTTGAAGGACACCAACACCGCGACTCCCGAGATCGCCCGTTCCAAGTTGAAGGAGCTGGGAATCCTGGGCAAGGATGGAAAGTTGAGCAAGAACTACAAGTAATGCACCGACTGAGTTCGGCTTTCATTCTGGGTTATCATGGCTGCTCCGCAAATATTGCGGAGCAGCTTCTGTCTGGGCAGTCGGCATTCAAGGCGAGCAGCAACGACTACGATTGGCTCGGTCCGGGGATCTATTTCTGGGAGGCCAATCCCAGACGCGCTTTGGTATTCGCCGCGGAGAAGCGCGCGCGCGATCGGGCCGACTGGGACCTGGCGGTTGTGGGAGCGGCCATCGACCTCGGGCTCTGCCTGGACCTATCGACGGAGGTCGGGCTCATTGCCGTGCGTGCCGCCTACGACCTGCTGGCGGCAACGATGGTGGTCGCGGGGGAGCAGCTTCCCTCGAACAGGGGCGGTCCTGATCATCTGCTGCGTCATCTGGATTGTGCTGTCGTCAGACAGTTGCACGCAATTCGAGACGAAGCCCGGCAGCCGGCGGTCGACACCGTTCGAGGCGTCTTCGTCGAGGGGCCGCCGCTCTACGAGGGCTCCGGATTTCCAGCCAAGACACACGTTCAGGTCTGCGTGGGCAATCCCCGCGTCATCCGGGGCATTTTCCGTGTTCCCCGTGAAGACTTCGAGGCTCTCTGAATGCAGCGCTCCATCTACCTCCGCCCCGTGGGCTTCATGCCGGCCCGGCCGCGCCTGAGCGAGGACGAATCGGTCTGGGGCGGGATGCCGCTTGCGGGCGGCCCGCTGGCTTTCACGGCGCTGGAGATCATCGAGCGGACGGGTCGCGCCGTCACGCGCCGTGTGTCCGGTCTATCGGAGTTCTTCGAGCGCGACTGGGGCCGGCATACGCTGTCGGCCTCCGACCTGTTCGAGGCGATCCTGGCGCCGCGCCAGCGTATTGCCGGCCTGTCGATGGATCGGCCGCGGATCATGGGTATCGTCAACGTCACGCCTGACAGCTTCTCCGACGGCGGCGCCCTCGACGGCGTCACGGCGGCGGTCGCGC
>JBGSQO010000168.1:0-1881 GCA_041738055.1 Filomicrobium sp. | reverse complement strand
GCCTTGCGGGCCAGTCGGACCAGCGGGACCCTGCGGACCAGTCGGGCCTTGCGGACCAGTCGGGCCTTGCGGACCGGCAGGACCAGCCGGACCAGTGCCACCACCGCCGCCACCGCCACCAGTGCCGGAAGACGAGATGGTGATGACCTTCGTCACCGGGTCTTGGTTGATCGCGATGTTCTCTCCTGCGGCCAGCGTCTTCTTCACGAGGGCGGCGGGGGTCATCTCGGCGTGGTCGCCAAGCTCCTGGCTGTAGACGCCAATGCGGTCATTGGCGATGTCAAGTGCTGTCATGTGCGGAACCTCGTTAGGTCAGCACCGGCAACGTGCCGTCGCCGAGCCGGAGTTGGATGTACTTGTCGGCGGCGTTGATCTTCACGCCCTTGTTCGCTCGAAGCTGAGTCCACAGGTTGATGTCGAGCAGGCGAACGATCATGCGCCTGACCGCCTCCCACACCATCGTATTGTCGGCGTCGTCGAGCGGCACTGTCTCGGTCCGAACGAGGTAGCGAAGGTTGCCGATCAGGACGTTGAAGAAGTCGGCCGTTGCGAAGGTGCCGTCCTTTGCGCCAGCGGCCGAGCAGTTCTTGAACCACGTATCGACGCCCGCGCTTGCCTTCGGGTCGGCGGGCGGTCGCGTGGTAGTATAGTTCGGACCTTGCGGGCCGAATGCGGTCTCAGGCATGATGTATCTCCGTTAAGAGGATTTGAAGTCGATTGCAGCCGGGGAGGGGCTCGGCTGCGCGCGTTCGTGCTGCACCATAAGGGCGGCGCGCGTGACGGCGTCGCCGAACTCGTTTGTGGTGCGCTCTACGGCGTTTGCGAGTGCAGTCAAACCGCTGCCCATCGCGTGAACCGCGCGTTCGTTTGCCACTACCGTCTCATTGCGGAAGCTCTCGACCGCAGCCGCCGTTTGGCGCTGTTGCTGAGAGTTCTCAATGAGCAGCAAGGGCAGAAAGCCGTCGACACAGCCGACCTTGTCGACGGCCTCCCCCGTGTTTGCGTTCGCCCCGCTGATACGGACGAATTTGGGACAATCATACTCGCCGAGTATTTCGCGGCATGACTTGGTGAACCCCGTTGCGGGGCATCGTATCTTGGGATCGGGGAGCATGTTATTCCTGCGGTTGCGCGGCGAGAGCCGCCTGTTCTGCGATCTTGGCGGCGTGGCGCTCGACGTAGATCAGGTACGGCGTCTCGTCGACGATGCAGAAGTTCGGCCTGCGATCCCCGGTGTCGGGATCGGGCAGATACTCGATCTCACCACGAGCCCCATCCCACTGCACCGCATGGATGGTCGGGTCGATGCCCGAGATGTCCACGCCGAAGGCGGGGACGCCGTCGACAACCACGAGGCTGTCGACGGGAATGACTGTGAAGCGCATTGCGGGTAGCTCCGTTAGTTCTTGGACGCGATGATAAGGTCGACGTACTGGATCGACATCGAGATGGTGTGGTTATGCGCGCCGCCGCTGCCCGCAGAGCCGCTGTTTGTCGCGGCGTAGCTGTTGTTCGCCGTGCCATAAGTGGCGTCAGGTGCCGCACCGGCCGCTCCTGTCGGGTAGTATGCAGTGTGCGTGTGCGCGGGCATCGAAGTCGTGGTCAGCGTGGTGTTGCCGACTGTCGTCTGCGCCATCACGGTCGAGAAGGCGTTCGTACCGCCCGACGACGCGGTGCCAGACACAACGCGGAGCGCCTTGTCGTTGTGCGTCGTCTGCTTTGTCCACCCTGTCGGTGCTGCCGTCTGCTGGAACAGCATGAGCGTACCGGCCGGGAAGCTCGACGACGGCAGGTTGGTCAGCAACGATCCGTCGACGGCGGGCAGCTTGCCCGTGGTGACATCGAGCTGCACGAGGTTGCCTACGGCGGTGCCGTGGTTGA
>JBGSQO010000136.1:0-5648 GCA_041738055.1 Filomicrobium sp. | reverse complement strand
CGGGAGAACCGGCCAAATCCGGCAAGGGCGAGCGCGAGCGCAAAACGAAATCGGCAACTGAGCCGACGCGGACGGCCAGCCTCGTGCCGGTTCCGGTGCGGCGCACGGCGGCGGAGAAACCCTCCGCGCCCGACAAACTCGGCGCCAAGGTCGAGCCGGCGGTGGCCAAGGGGGGTAAGGGCGAGGCGAAGAAGGTCGACGCCAAGGCGAGTGCGACCGCTGCTGCGGCTGCCGTGCCTGCGAAGGCTGATCCCGTTGGCCTCAAGCCGTCCGTCGAGAGCCGCTTTCTCAAGCGCCTGCACAAGGCGGCCTGCGGTCCCTTCGGCACAGTGCTCGGCCCCGAAGCCAACGAAGCCCACCGCAATCACTTCCACTTCGACCTCGCCGAGAGGAAGCGCAGCGCGTATTGCCAGTAGGGGGACGTCGTCGTGCGGCCGCGCCTGTGCAGGTTGCCGGGGAGCATGCCGAGACTTCGAGCGGGACGCCACAGTCCAACTCGGCGTGTCGCCCGACTTGCAGGGCGTGGTTGTTTTGGTCGGAGCGACAGGATTTGAACCTGCGACCCCTAGTCCCCCAGACTAGTGCGCTACCAGGCTGCGCCACGCTCCGATCCTTCAAATCCAAAGCCAAGCCGGTGATCACCGCCCGTCTCTGGTTCCGTCGTGCTGCCTCCTATGCGCGGGCGCACGGGCGCTTCGGTCTCGATGGGGCGAGCCTCACGACGGAAAGCGTCTCCTAGCAGAGACGGCGCAGTCGCGCAACTCTGGCGAACCCAGTCAAAAGCAATCCGGCTGCCTGCGGGCGCGGTACGGACGAGGCCAAAGCCCTCGCCGCGCGCGGCGGCAGACGACTCATAGAATGAAGTCGCTTTTGACAAGATCGGCCGTGCCGGTCACTTCGATGGCGAAGTCGGCGCGGCCGTCACCGTTGACGTCGCCCTCGACGTAGGTCTTGCTGCCGACCTCACGGGTGTGCAGTTCCCCCGCCGTCTTGGTGAAGGCCGTCTCGCCGATGAACTTAAACGCTTGGTTTCCGCCCTTGCGGGAGTTGGCGTCGATGGTCGACAGGTCGATATCGTCAACGCGACGCTGAAAGTCGGTGATACGATCGCGGGCGGACGTGAGGCTGTCGCTCTTGGAGTTGAAGTCGAAGATGTCCCGCGAGGCGCCGCCCGTCAGGGTGTCCTTGCCCGCCCCGCCAGTCAGCACATCGAGGCCCGAGTCACCCTTGAGCGTGTCGTTGCCGGCGTCGCCCGTCAGTCGGTCTGAGCCGTTGTTGCCAACGAGCCAGTCATTGCCGATGCCACCCAGGATCAGGTCGTTGCCGTTTCGCCCGGCAATAACGTCATGGCCAGCCCAAGCTCTGATGGTGTCGCCTCCCGTCGTTCCGATCATGTAGTCGATCGCGGTCGTCCCTTCGCCTGGCCCCCCAACCGGACGTCCGACTGCATCCAACTCGCGGCTGGTGGCGACCAGGGGGATGAAGCCATCGTCGGCGGCCTCGGCGATGAAGGTCGCTATGCGATCCTGGGTATTGACGTAGTCGACGACGAAGACCGGCACGCCGGCGTCGCGGAAATCCGCTTTCAGGTTGGCGATTTTCTCGTGATCGGGATTGAAGCCGTTGTTCTCGTCGCGATCGCCCCGGAAGTACGTATCCTCGACGCCGATCCCCCCCATCGCCTCGATAAAGTCCGCCCGGCGCGCGGCGTTGCCATCGCCCAAGGCAGCCAACAGGAACTCGGGGTTCTGCGGCATGACGAAGAAGTTGGGATTGGTTTGTCGCGCGTGGGCCGTCATGGCCACGATGAAGTCGACCATATATTCAGCGGCGGTCTGTTCGGAGAGGCGCTCCCCGGCGGGCGCTAGGTCCGACGACCAGAAATACCACGCATCGACGATATCAAGATAGGCGCCGTCGAATCCTTGAGTGACGATCTGGTCGAGCCAGCCGGGTTCGCCCGAGCCGTCGCCATTGAAGATGAGGTCCTGCCAATCGGGGTCCCAGAACCGCACCTTGCGGCTTTCCGGCCAATCGGCATTGGTCGGTCCAAGCCAGGACGGGGAAAGGTCCGTCAGCGCACCATTGCCGCCGGGATTGTCCGTCCAGGCTGGATCCCAGAAATCGCGGAAGTAACTCGCCTCGCCAATCGAGATGTAGGAGACGACGACGCGGTTCTGCCCTGTGGTCTGAAGTGCGGCAATCGTTTCGGGGGTGAATTTCTGCCCGCCCGAACCGTCGGCGGAATAGTCGATGACGACGAGATCGTGGGCAGCCCCCTGCAACCCTGCGGTGGAGAGCGGCGCGCCAGCCGTTCCCTGCAGCTGATAGCCCCACGAGGACACCGTGATCGGGCCGCGGCTGGTTGCAATGGCCGGCATCGGCATCTCCAAAGCCTTCGCGACGGCAACCGGCGCGACCGGCTCCCCGACGGTCCTGCTACATCACACATCCAAATCCCGCGCAAACGCCGCCCGCTCCTGGATGAAGCGGAAGCGGGCGTCGGACTTGCTTCCCATCAGGTCGTTGACCGCGTCGGCCAGCGCGTCCTTCTCGCCCTCGCCGATCTCGACGCGCAAAAGGGTGCGGACACGCGCGTCCATGGTCGTCTCTTTCAATTGAGGCGCGTTCATTTCGCCGAGGCCTTTGAAGCGGCCGATATCGACTTTCGCGTTCGGCTTGAATTCGGTCTTGAGCAGCAACTCCTTGTGGGCGTCGTCGCGGGCGTAGAGCGATTTCGCCCCCTGCGTCAGCTTGTAGAGCGGGGGCACGGCCAGAAACAGGTGGCCGTTGTCGATCAGCTCCGGCATCTGCTGATAGAAGAACGTGATCAGCAGCGAGGCGATGTGGGCGCCGTCGACGTCGGCGTCGGTCATCACGATGACGCGCTCATAGCGCAGGTCGTCGTCGCGGTAGTTCTTGCCCGTTCCGACCCCGAGCGCCGTCACGAGATCGGCGAGCAACTGGTTCTGCGACAGCTTGGCGGAGGAAGCGTTCGCCACGTTCAGGATCTTGCCGCGCAAGGGCAGGATGGCTTGGCGTTCGCGGTCGCGCGCGGATTTGGCCGAACCACCGGCCGAGTCGCCCTCGACGATGAAGATTTCCGTGCCGGCCGCCTGCTGGATCGTGCAATCGGCGAGCTTGCCGGGCAGCCGCAGCTTGCGCGTGGCCGACTGGCGGGAGACTTCTTTCTCGCGGCGGCGCTTGAGGCGGTCCTCGGCCTGCTCGACCACCCAGTCGAGCAGCTTGGTCGCCTGCTGCGGCCGGTCGGCGAGCCAGTGGTCGAAGGCATCGCGCACGGTGGTCTCGACGATGCGAGCGGCTTCGACGGTCGCCAGCTTGTCCTTGGTCTGGCCCTGGAACTCTGGCTCACGAATGAACACCGCCAGCATCGAGCCGGCCGTGCCCATCACGTCCTCGGCGGTGATCTGGGCGGCCTTCTTGTTGCCGGTGCGCTCGCCATAGGTGCGTAGACCCTTGGTCAGCGCTTGGCGCAGGCCGCTCTCGTGGGTGCCGCCCTCGTGGGTGGGGATCGTGTTGCAATAGGAGCGCGAGAAGCCGTCGTCGTTGGCGATCCAGGCGACCGCCCACTCCACGGACCCGTGCTTGCCTTCCTTCTCGATGCGGCCGGAGAACGGCTCCTTGGTGACGAGCGTCTTGCCCTCGACGGTGGCCGAGAGATAGTCCGACAGGCCGCCGGGATAATGGAACACGGCCTCGGCGGGGGTGTCGTCCTTGATGAGGGACGGATCGCACGACCAGCGGATTTCCACGCCGCCGAACAGGTAGGCCTTCGAGCGCGCCATGGTCAGCAGGCGGGCGGGCTTGAAGGCGACATTGGGTCCGAAGATCTGCTCGTCCGGCTTGAAGCGGACCTTGGTGCCGCGCCGGTTCATGATCGGCCCCAGCGACTGCAGCTTGCCTTGGGGAAGGCCACGCGAGAACACCATGCGGTAGAGTTGCTGCCCGCGCGCGACCTCGACCTCCAGGATTTCCGACAGCGCGTTGACGACGGAGGCGCCGACGCCGTGCAGGCCGCCCGAGGTCTGGTAGGACTTGCCGTCGAACTTGCCGCCGGCGTGGAGGACGGTGAACACGACTTCGAGGGCCGACTTGTCCTTGAACTTGGGGTGGGCGGCGACGGGAATGCCGCGGCCGTTGTCGGTCACGGTGATGGACCCGTCGGCGTCGTAGCGCACCTCGATCCAGGTGGCGTGGCCCTCGACGGCCTCGTCCATGGAGTTGTCGATGACTTCGGCGAACAGGTGGTGGAGCGCTTTTTCGTCCGTGCCGCCGATGTACATGCCGGGGCGCCGGCGCACGGGCTCGAGACCCTCGAGCACCTCGATGTCGGCTTCGGTATAGCTGTCGGAAGCATCCGCGGTCTTGCGCGGGCGGGCGTCTTTATCGCTCACCTTGGTCCCCGGACTGATGAAAAGATCGGTGCTCTGCGGCTTGGCCATGGTTCGTCATCCCGCTGCTTGGCCGGCCGAACGGATCTGGTCGACAGGCTTGCCGATGCGGGACGAGGGCGGCGAAGCGAATCCGTTCAGGCAGGTATCTCAAGGCGCCAGAGGTTGCACGCGGGCGCCCCGTTGGCAAGTTCGCGACGGCCACGCTGCTACGGGCAAGCCGTCGCGCCGCGGCTTCTCACACGTCCTCGCCTGTGGATCGGCGGAAGGCGAAGGCCAGGATGCCACCGACGGCGCCGACGGCGGCCATCGGGATCAGCTCGGCCGCGGTGACCGTTGAGACATCGCCGCCCCACCACGCCCGGCCGGTTACATACGCCATGCCGATGATGGCCCCTGTGAGACCGCCATAGATCAGAGTTTCCTTCGACAGGGTCATGGTCGTGTCTCCTGCATTACCGACTAGCGAAGAACATGGAGAAGGTTCCTCCGCCTCTAGCGTTTCGCCCCACCTCACCTCTCCCCTCAGGGGAGAGGGGGATCGAAGTGATTTTCAATCACCACTCACCCGCCCACTGCGACGTTATCGATGAGGCGCGTGCGGCCGAGCCAGGCGGCGGCCAGGACTCGGCCCGGACGCGCCGGGTCGTAGGGACCGAGCGTCTCGGCATCCCGCACCTCGATATAGTCGACCCGGCCAAAACCGCGGGAGATGAGCTGCATGGCCGCATCCGCCCTGAGGCTGCCGAGGCTGATGGCATTTGGCGCCTGTCGCGCGACGTCCGAAATGATCTCGAACAAGGCTGGCGCGATCTGCCGCTGACCGTCGTGCAGGTAGGCGTTGCGCGAGGACAGCGCGAGCCCGTCGGCTTCCCGGACAGTCGGATGCCCGAGGATGGCGACGGGCATATCCAGGTCGGCGACCATCTGGCGGACGACGCAGAGCTGCTGGAAGTCCTTCTCGCCGAACAGGGCGACATCGGGCGTGACTTGGTTCAACAGCTTGGCGACGACGGTCGTGACCCCGCCAAAAAAGTGTGGACGGTGGTCGGTCTCCAGGCCCTCGGCGGCCGTGCCCGGCGCGATGCGGGTCGAGCAGCCTGCCGGGTACATGGTGGCGACGCTCGACATCCACACGAGGTTCGCCCCGGCTTGCTTAAGGAGCGCCAGATCGCGCGCCTCCTGCCGGGGGTAACGGTCGAGGTCCTCGTGCGGGGCGAACTGCGCCGGGTTGAC
>JBGSQO010000112.1:0-1963 GCA_041738055.1 Filomicrobium sp. | reverse complement strand
GCGGATTCGAGTTCGGCCAGTTCGGCTGCGACCGCGCTGACGGGGCCGGCGCCGTCCATCACCTCGGCGACGGCGCTGCGGCCTGCCATCTCGCCGACATCCTGGCTGAAATAGCCGATGCTGACGCCGCGATCGACCGAGACGCGGCCCTCGTCGGGCTGGTCCTGGCCGACGATCATGCGGAACAGCGTCGACTTGCCAGCCCCGTTGGGACCGACGAGACCGACTTTCTCGCCTTTGAACAGTGCCGCCGAGGCCCCGATGAACAGGATCTGGTGGCCGTTCTGCTTGGTGATGTTATCGAGATGGATCATGCGCGCGGTTGTTCCCAAGAAGACCCGGCGCGCTTAGGCCATAGCGGTGGCGATCTGGCAAGTGCTCTGGCGCCGCTGTGGGCTCGAAGAGCGGGATGCGGGTTCTGTCGGCACACAAATAATACGCGCTAAACCTGATGTCTTGGGGCACATCTGCGTTGCCGTCGCGATTTTTACTGGCAGGACCCAGATCAGCCGGCTAACACTTGGCTGAGCGGATATTCGCGGAGTTCAACCGATCACGACCACATTGGAGACAAACCATGGCGATTATCAGGGGCAAGGCCGGTCGCGACGTTCTGCGCGGCACGAATGGACCCGACCGCATTTTCGGCAATAGCGGCAACGACGCTCTATACGGCAACGGCGGCAACGACCAGATTTATGGCGGCGCGGGCAATGACCGGCTGGACGGCGGTACCGGCAACGATATCCTGCGGGGCGAGGCCGGCACGGACACGCTTGTTGGCGGGACTGGTAACGATACCTTCTACTGGACGCGTGGCGACAGGATCATTGAGGCGCGTGTCGGTGGCGTGGCGGATCGTGCCATCGTCAACGACGGCGACCTGAGAAGTTTCACGCTGGCCAATTACGTCGAGAAGCTCACGATCCAGGACGCGGAGATCAACGCCGTCATTCGCGGCAATGCGAGCAACAATATCATCGACGGGCGTGGCACGTTCGGAAAATTCTACGGGCTTGCCGGCAACGACAGCATCCTGGGCGGCAGCGGGGTCGATGCCGACGACTACATCGACGGCGGGATCGGCGCCGACAACATGCAAGGGTTCAGCGGCGAAGATATCTATATTGTCGACAACGTCGGCGACGTCGTTTCGGAGGTCAATCTGGTCGGCGACGATACGGTCCGGTCCAGCGTCAGCTACACGGTGCCAACTTATGTCGAGCGTCTCGAACTCACCGGTACCGCGGCTGTGAACGCGACCGGCACGGCTGCCGATGACGAGGAACTCGTCGGCAACAGTGGTGCCAACAGGATGACCGGACTTGGCGGCGGCGACGAATTGTGGGGCGGCCTGGGCGGAGATCGGTTCGTCTATACCCACATCGACGACAGCACGTTCCGCATTACCGGTGGGCTGGACCGCGTCTACGACTTCGCCGCCGGGCAGGGCGATCTGGTCGATCTGACGGCGCTCGATTGGAACACCGGCAACGGCGGTGATGATGCCTTCGCCTACATCGACGAGGCGGCCTTCTCGGCGCCTGGACAGGTTCGCGTCCGCGAGAATTACAGCGACGGTTTCACCGGCCTCGATGGCATTCTCGTCGAGGTCAACACGGCCGGCACCGGCACCGCGGAAATGTCGATCTTCCTCGCCGGGGCAACGGGTGCCGACGCGACATGGTTCGATCTTTGACCGCACCAGCAGCACTGCACTGCCTCACGCCGCCTTGACCGCCTCCAGTCCCAGCCGTTCGCGCACGATGCGGGTCGTGGTCACGAAATCGGGCTTGCCGGAGCCGAGCAGGGGCACGGCGGGTAGCACCAGGACTTCGGCGGGGATGGTCAACTCGGTTGCGCCGTGCGCCTTGGCATGGGCGGCGAAGTCTGCCCGCGTTGCCTTGTCGTTGGCCGTGACCAGGATCAGCCGCTCGCCCTTTTTCGCATCGGGGACGGCGAC
>JBGSQO010000099.1:0-1601 GCA_041738055.1 Filomicrobium sp. | reverse complement strand
CGTCCTGGCCGACAATGCGCAGCCGGCCGGGGCGCTCCGTCACCAGCATCCGGCCATCGGGGAGGAATTGCAGCCCCCACGGGTTCTCCAGCCCCTTGGCCACCGTCGTGATCTCGACCTTGGTCGGGGGCGCGTCCGGTGCATCGGTCTGCGCCGCGACGGCGGGCGAGACGGCGACAACGACGGCAACGGCGGCAAACCTGTACGGGGCTGTGGTCATCGGGCTCTCACTCTCCGCATCTCGATCAATCGCGGTCCGTTTATGGGCCGGCGTTATGGTTTACGTGGGACGCGGCCGGCTCAGAGCAAGGGCGGAGCGTTCAACCCTTCGTGCTCCGGCCCGACGGCAACGATCCGCTGCACGATACGGTCCGGCGAGATGAGCTTGCCGTGCTCGTAGGCGATCGGCACCAGTCGGCCGGCGACCGCGTCGATCAACTCTCCCGGACGCAACAGGAAATCGGGGTTCGACGGCCGCCCGAAGCGCTCGTTGCCGACCGCGAACGTCTCATAGATCAGCATGCCGGCCGGCCCGACGGCCGCCACGACGTCCGCAAGGATCGGCCGCCAGAGGTAGTTGGTGACGATGACGCCGTCGAAGCCGCGTCCCAGCGTTGGGAACGGCTGGCCGGCCTCCAGATCCGCCTCGATGAGTTCCAGTCGGCCGGTTGCCTGCAGCGATCGGGCGGCCGCCACGTCTCTGTCGATGCCCACCGCGCTGAGCCCTTTGTCGAGCGCCAGCAGGAGATGCCGCCCCGAGCCGCAGGCGACGTCGAGCACAGTTCCACCCGGCTTCACCCCGCCGATGAACCGCTCCACCCATGGGGACGGCCCGCTAGAGTTGTTGTGCTTCATGGGCTCTGTCTCCATAGTCGATTTTGGTCGATGATCGCCCACGGGGCCTGCAAACACCACACGCGACACGGCATACCGTGATTGCCAATTCGCCCGCTCGCGCCATATATGGCTTATGTCGACCACTCCACCCATCACCTTCGCCAAGATGAACGGGCTCGGAAACGAGATCCTGGCCGTCGATCTGCGCGGCTCCGCCAAGGTCTTCACGGCGGAGGAGGTGCGCGTGCTGGCCGCCGATCCGGCAACCCGCTTCGACCAGTTGATGGCGCTCCACGATCCCAGGGTCGCCGGCACCACGGCGTTCGTGCGCATCTATAATGCGGACGGCTCGGAGGCGGGGGCCTGTGGTAACGGCACGCGCTGCATCGCGCTGTTCGACCGTCGTCGCAGCAGCAGCGACCGCTTCACCTACGAGACGGCTGCCGGCCTGTTGCGCGCCCACGTCGACAACCCCGACCGCATCACCGTCGACATGGGGGAGCCGAAATTCGGCTGGCAGGACATCCCGTTGTCCGAGCCGTTTCAGGATACCCGCGCGATCGAGCTGCAGTTGGGTCCGATCGACAAGCCGGTCCTGCACTCTCCCGCCGTCGTCAACGTCGGCAATCCGCACGCCGTGTTCTTCGTCGACGACGTGGACGCTCACGACCTGGGCCGCGTCGGACCGTTCCTGGAGAACCACATCCTGTTTCCGGAGCGGGCGAACATCTCGCTGGCTCAGGTCATCACGCCTGAGCGCATCA
>JBGSQO010000094.1:0-1651 GCA_041738055.1 Filomicrobium sp. | reverse complement strand
GGATGCGCTGAGCCGCCTCGCTGGTGTCGCGGCCTCGCTTGCTGCCGAGGGCGACCGCACGAAGCTCTGGGAGGCGCTGCGCGAGAAGGTCGCACAGCATCGTCAGTTCCCGACAGCGCCATGGGTGCTTCCCGACGACGGGCTCGTTCGGCTCGAAAGGATCTTGTCAGCTCTTGAGCCGAGCGACCCCGTCGCCGCAAGCGTCTGGCTGTTTGACGACCCTTATCCCGAGATCCCTGTCCCGGCTGCAGAGATCCCGGAACCGGCCCGCACTTTCAGAGCCGACGCGTTGCGACGAATCGACGAGGCGAAGGGCGATGCGGGTGTGCTCGAGCTGGCAGCTTCGTCCCAGCTGCCCGGTCTCGTCGCCGCAACGACCATTGAGGTCATTGACGACACGGATCGCTTGGCCGACTTGGCGCTCGATGCCTTGCGGAGCGTCGGAGCGGTGGCAAGCTTTGGAGCGGTGCTTTCGGCCAAGCTCCGCGATGTCTTGAATGACATGTGGAAAGACCGCCTCCTCGATTTGGCCGAGCACGAGGGATGGACCCCGGAAGCCGTCGCCAATGCCCTCCGGCTCTGGCCCGACTCGGTCGACACCTTTGCTCTAGTTGAGAGGCTTGGCTCTGATATCGAGGACGTCTATTGGCGGACGAGGCCGGGAACCATTCGAGACGACCATCTCGACCCAGGTCCGCTGAAGCATATCGTTCGATGCCTTCTTCGGGCCGGGCGAGCCTATGATGTTCTCGCTTTGGTCCATCATCACCGCAGCAAGATCGAGTCCCGGGTGATCCTTGAGGTGCTCGATGGAATCATCGAAGAATACGGTGCCGACTGCAAAGCATCACCTCAATTGCTCGACCACTATGTCGGCTCGGCTCTGGAGATCCTAGCGAAGCGCGAAGACGTCGACCGGAGTGAGCTGGCGAGGCAGGAGATCCGCTTCTTCGGATTGCTCAGGCTTGGTAAACGGCAATTTGTGATCCATGACCTCGCGTTGGAGCAACCCGCTCTGTTCGTCGAGATGATCGAGACGGTATACAAGCCGGAGATAGGCCCGTCGCCCGAACCAACGGACGCGGCGCGGCGCGCGGCGAAGGTCGCCTCCGCTGTGCTTGACAGCTTGAAGCGGATTCCTGGCCGGGATGGAGACGCCATCGAC
The DNA here is from genome assembly GCA_041738055.1 of Filomicrobium sp. GTDB lineage: Bacteria > Pseudomonadota > Alphaproteobacteria > Rhizobiales > Hyphomicrobiaceae > Filomicrobium. The sequence continues at coordinate 486 of JBGSQO010000094.1, read as the reverse complement.
GCGTCGAGGCTGAGGGATTGGGTGGAAGGCGCACGACAGCTAGGTCGTGAGTGCGATCGTGCAACGATGACCGATCAGCGTGTCGGCCACCTGCTCGCCCACGCTCCCAAGGACCCGACGGACATGACTTGGCCGCACATCGCGGTCCGGGACCTCATCGAGGAGCTGCGCAGCGACGCGCTGGAGAGGGGCATCGAGGTCCAGACCTACAACAACGTGGGGATGACCGTGCGAGGCGTGTACGGCGGAGGCGAGCAGGAGCGCGCGCGCGCGACGCAATACCGCGACCAGGCGACGCGTCTGGGCCGCTGGCCACGGGTTGCGGCCATGATGCGGCGGATCGCCGAATCCTGGGAGCACGACGCGAAACGGCTTGATGAAGAGGCCGAGAATCGCAAGCGCAGGTGGTAGGGAAAGAAGGCCTGACCGCACCGCCGTGACCGGCCTGCTCAATGAAGCTCGCTGTCCGACAATCAGTGAGGCCCC
>JBGSQO010000050.1:0-3521 GCA_041738055.1 Filomicrobium sp. | reverse complement strand
CGCCCCCGGACCCCGCGCAGCCGGAGGCTGTTTTCCTTTCCCCAGTTGTGACCGACCCAAGCCACCGGCGACGATCAGGGCGTGGCCCGGGATGACTATTGCGATTGGGGCGCCGGTCGGTTTTGGACGTGCGCCGGCTGTGATATGACCGCTGACGGCGGTTTGAGCGATTGCAACGGGCGGGGCGATGTCGAAACGGGTGTTCATCAGCTATCGGCGCGACGACAGCAGATATCAGGCGCGCATGATCCACGGGGCCTTCTGCCATGTGGTGGACCGCGGCAACGTCTTCATGGACGTCGACTCGATCCCACTCGGCGCAAATTTCCGCAAGATTCTCAAAGGATGGGTGGACGACTGCGATGTCTTGCTTGCGCTGATCGGTCCCGGCTGGGTCGATGCGACGGACCCTGCAACGGGTGGACGGCGTCTCGATAACCCGAGCGACTTCGTGCGGATCGAAATCGGCGAAGCACTCGCCCGCGACATTCCTGTCGTACCGGTGCTGCTGGACGGCACGAGGTTGCCCCATCCCGACCAGTTGCCGGCTGATCTCAAGGACCTGTGCGACCGGCAGGCTGAGTTTGTGGAGTACCGGACATTCGATGCCGACGTGGATCGCCTGATCCGGAAACTGGGCTTGGCGAAGGATGGCCCTTCGCAGCCGCAGGCCCCATCAGCACCGCGCCCTTCGACGCCTGCGGCTCCAGCGCCGCCCGACCGCTCCGCCGAAGGCCGCATCAAGGTCGACGCCGCCATATACCACGGCGCGAACGATGGCTGGTTCAAGCCGGGGGCGGGCAAGTCCGAATGGTTCCAGGACATTCCCGGCGGCCCGGAGTTGGTGGTCGTGCCGGCGGGCAGCTTCCTGATGGGATCGCCGGACAGTGAGCCAGGGCGCTTCGGTGACGAAGGCCCTCAGCATTCAGTCACAATAGCCAAGCCCTTCGCCATCGGGCGACACGCCATCACACGCGGGCAGTTTGCCGCATTCGTCAACGACACGGGCCACAAGACTGATGAGGATTCAACATGGCGTGCGCCCGGCTTCCAGCAGGACGACAGCCATCCGGTCGTCTGCGTTAACTGGGATGATGCCACTGCCTACGCTGCATGGTTGTCAAAGAAGGCCGGCAAAACGTATCGGCTCTTGAGCGAAGCCGAGTGGGAGTATGCGGCGAGGGCGGGCACCACCACACAGTTCTGGTGGGGGCCAACGATCACGCCAAGCCAAGCGAACTACAATGGCACCGCCGTCTTACGAGGGCGGTGGGGCGAAAGGGGTGGGGCGAAAGGAGAGTATCGCAAGGCAACGGTACCTGTGGGGAACTTCGAAGCAAACCCCTGGGGGCTGTTCAACGTGCACGGCAACTGTTGGGAATGGTGCGATGACGTTTGGCACGACAGTTACAACGGCGCGCCGCTGGATGCCTCGGCATGGCTTCAAGGCGGAGAGCAGGGTCGCCGTGTTGTCCGCGGCGGTTCCTGGGTCAGCCTTCCGCGGGGCCTCCGCTCTGCCTACCGCGGCAGGTACTACTCCGATCTCCGGTACTTCAACCTGGGTTTCCGGCTCGGGAGGACGCTTACCCCTTGACTCTTTTATCCTTTACTTCTTAGCGGAGGTCCAGGAGGCGAAGCCTCCTGGTCGCTACGGAATCGGAGCGCTGTGCCACAATTGGAGTGAAGCCGGGGTTCACGCATTCTTGTTTGCGCCTTCCGACACATCCTTGTGGTGCTTAGGATGCCCACTCCGCATCCGCACAGCCGAGATCCGGCCGGAAGGCGCGCCCCCGGACCCCGCGCAGCCGGAGGCTGTCTTCTCCCCTCATGCCCGACCTTGGAACGACCAGATGATCGCAGAGCACGATGAAATCGTCCTGGCGAAGGACCTGCCCGAGCACGGTCTCGTTGCGGGAGACATCGGCGTCGTCGTGCTGATCCATGGCAGCGGCGAGGCCTACGAGGTGGAGTTCTGTACCCTCGACGGCGCGACCATTGCGCTCGCCACGGTCAAGGCCTGTGATCTGACGGAACTGTCCGCCCATCGTCGCGAAGTGCCCCACGCCCGCGCGCTGGCGTGAGGCGCCGATGTCGGCCGGAGGATGAGGATGGCGACCCGCAGGCCTGTTGCCCCAGACCGCGCCCTCCCTACTCCATCGTCATGGCCGCGAAGGCGGCCATCCCCGCCAGACTATGGCGCGAAAATCGGCTGAGCGCATTCGACCGGAGGCGACCTCCTGCGAGGTGTCGTGGATGGCCGCCTTCGCGGCCATGACGAAGCATGTTAAGGGGATGGAAAGTCACTCAGCAGGAGGGGTCCAGGGCCTCCGGCCTTGGCGCGGGAGTGTGAGGGCCGCGCAGGCCCTCGCGAGGCGCGGCAGTGCCGCACGACCTCACCACGTCTCGCGGTCTTCCTCCTCCAGTGTCGGGCGGCGGGGGCGGGGGCCGTCGAGGCGCGGCAGGGCGGCGAGGACGATGATGAGCGGCGGAAACACCAAGCACCACGGCATCCAGAACCCGTAGTCGCGATTTTTGACCGCGGCCAGCGCGCCAGCCAGCAGCGCAGAACCCAGCGCCACGACGCCGTAGGCTGAAATCCAGAAAACCGGGCTGCCCATTGTCAAACTCCTCCCGCCGTCGGCGCCATCACCGAGGGCGAACAATCACATCCTTGTGAAGGAGATGCCCATCAACTGTGGCGAATGCAAGCGGGAGGGAGTCTTTGGTTGCGCCTTGCGACGATTCTTGGTTTGCGCCTTGCGACTCCCCTCCGGGGAGCCGGCCGCAAGGCGCGGGGTAGGTATATCGACCCGCAGGAATTGTGACACACCGCTCGGTAGACCGCGCTTTCCGGCCGGCTCTCGGAACGAGAGCAGGACAAGCGCAATCAAAGAGTCTCCGGAAAATCCAGCCCGAGATCGAGTACCGGGGCGGAGTGGGTGAGTGCGCCCACCGAAATGAGGTCGACGCCTGTATCGGCGATGGCGCGCACGGTCTCCAGGTTGACCCCGCCCGAGGCCTCCAGCAGCACGCGGCCCTTGGCCAGCGCGACGGCTTGGCGCAGCGTGTCCGGGCTCATGTTGTCCAGCAGCACGGCGTCGATGGGGAAGGCGAGGGCTGCTTCCAGCTGGGCGAGGGTATCGACTTCGACCTCGATCTTGACGAGGTGGCCGGCGTGCGCGCGTGCGGCAGCAACCGCAGCACCCAGTGAGCCGCACGCGGCGATGTGGTTGTCCTTGATCAGGATCGCGTCGAACAGGCCGAAGCGATGGTTGACGCCGCCGCCGCAGCGCACGGCGTATTTCTCGAACGCTCTCAGCCCTGGCGTCGTCTTGCGGGTGTCGGCGATGGCGACTTTCGTGCCGGCGACCTTATCGACATAGGAGCGGGTCAGCGTGGCGATGCCGCACATGCGCCCCATGAAATTCAGCGCCACGCGCTCGCCCGTCAGGATGGCGCGGGCCGGGCCTTCGACGTGGGCCAGCACCGCGCCGGCTACGACGCTGTCACCGTCGGCGGCG
>JBGSQO010000704.1:0-4094 GCA_041738055.1 Filomicrobium sp. | reverse complement strand
GATGACGACGCCCGCGCCGTTGAGAATGACCGGGAACTTGGCCTCCGACAGCAGCCGGGCGGCCTCCGCAATGGCCTCCTGCCCACCCGCTGGGCGCTCCAGCCGGACCACCTGCGGCAGCTCGATGTCGATGACCTGGGTCCAGTAGTCGCGCGGCACGTTGATCTGGGCCGGCGCCGAGGCCCGCCACGCGCGCTCGATCACCCGGTTCAGGACTTCGGCGATGCGGGAGGGATCGCGCACCTCCTCCTGGTAGGCGACGCAGTCTTCGAACAGCGCCATCTGCGGCATTTCCTGGAAACCGCCCTGGCCGATGGTCTTATTCGAGGCCTGCGGCGTCACCAGCAGAAGCGGCGTGTGGTTCCAATAGGCGGTTTTGATAGGGGTCACGAAGTTGGTGATGCCGGGGCCATTCTGGGCAATCGCCATCGCCATCTTGCCGGTCGACCGCGTGAAGCCGTCAGCCAGCATGCCGGCGTTGCACTCGTGGGCGCAGTCCCAGAACCTGATCCCGGCCTTTGGGAACAAATCGGAGATTGCCATCATGGCCGAGCCGATGATGCCGAAGGCGTGTTCGATGCCGTGCATCTGCAGCACTTTGATGAAGGCTTCCTCGGTGGTCATCTTCATGGGTCGTCGTCCTTCCGCGCCCCGTATCGGGGCTTGAATGTGCTGATTGTCTTTTGATCTGATGTTGCGTCAGGCAGCCTGCAATCGCGCACGAATGAGAGCCGGGATCTGGCTCGGCACGTCGGCGACAGCGACCCCGCAGGCTTCCAGCGTCCGCCGCTTGGTGTCGTAGTCGCCCTTGCCGCCGGCCACGATGGCGCCGGCGTGGCCCATTTTCTTGCCCGGTGGCGATTGGCGCCCGGCAATGAAGGCGGCGACGGGCTTGGTCATGCCGCGCGCATAGGCTGCCGCCTCCTCCTCGGCGCTGCCGCCGATCTCTCCGCACAGAACGATCGCGTCGGTTCCAGGATCGGCGTCGAGCATCTTCAAAGCATCCGCCGAGTTCGTGCCGATCATCGGGTCGCCGCCGACGCCGAAGAACACGGATTGGCCGAGGCCGGCCCCCGTCAGCACCAGCGAGACGAGCGTGCCGAGACTGCCCGAGCGTGAGATCACGCCGACGCGGCCCTTGGAGAAGACCCGGTCGTTGAAGGCGGGCATGATGCCGATGAAGCACTCGCCGATCGTAACGAGACCGGCCGTATTCGGACCGACGATGCGCGTCCCGTTCCGGCGGGCGGCAACGTGCATCTCCATCACGTCGTGGGCTGGAATGTGCTCCGTCAGGCAGACCAGCAGTTTCGCGCCGGCCTCGCAGGCATCGATCGCGGCGGCCTTGGCCATCATCGGGGGAATGAACATGCAAGAGATGTCGAAGGGTTGCGCGTTGGCGGCCTCCTTGGCGCTGGCGTAGACGGGAACGCCCAAATGCTCGCTGCCGGCCTTCGACGGATTGACACCGCCGATGATGCGCGAGCCGTAATCCTGCATGGCCTTGGTCCAGAACGTGCCTTGCTTGCCGGTGATGCCCTGGATGAGGATGCGATGCGAAGCGCGTGGGATCATGCCGCAGCCCTCCCCTCGGCGGCAGCAACGGCGGCCTTCACGGCGTCGTCCATGAGGTCGTAGGGCGTAATCCCCAGCCGCTCCTTGACCAGGGCGACCGCCTCGTCCTCGCCGGTTCCGTGGATCGTGAAGAAGATCGGGATGTCGGGTTTCAGCTCCTGCCAGGCCGTGACGACCCCTTCGGCCATGACGTCGGTCCGCGCAAAAGCCCCGCAGAAGTTTACGAGCAGGCTCTTCACGTTCGGATTCTCCAGGACGAGCGAGAGCGCGACCTTGGCCTTGGTGTAGGCCTCCCCGCCGATCTCCAGGAAATTCGCTGGTCGCCCGCCGTAGAAGGCGATGGTGTCCATGGTCGTCATGGTGAGGCCAGCCCCATTCGCCAGCACGCCGACAGACCCGTCGAGTTCGATGTACTTGAGGCCCGCCGCATCGGCCTTGGCCTCGATCGCAGTGAATTTTTCAGGCGCGGCCTGGGCGGTGATGTCCGCTTGCCGAGAGGCCGCACTGTCGTCGACCGTCAGCTTGCAATCGAGGGCCACGATTGCGCCGTCCGTGGTGACGACCAGCGGGTTGATTTCAATGAGTTCCGCATCGAGCCCGCGATAGGCGGCATAGAGCTTTGCCAGAACATCGACGAGACGGTCCTCCACGGCCTCGAGCCCGAGACCCGCCACAGCTCGGCGCGCGCCCTCCTCGGTGAGGCCCGTTTCGATCGCGATGCCGATGTGGCGCATGGCATCGGGATCGCGCTCGGTGGCCTCTTCGACGTCCATGCCGCCGAGCGCGGAGAACAGCAGCATCGGCCCCTTGGTCGCGCTGTCGTTCAGGATTGCCGCGTAGAGTTCCCGAGCGATGCCGGTCTGCACCTCGACCAGCACTTTCGAGACCGGCCAACCGTTGATCTCCATGCCGATGATCGCGCCCGCATGGGCGTAGGCTTCATCCGGCGTCGCAGCGAGCTTGATGCCGCCTGCCTTGCCGCGCTTGCCGGTCGGCACCTGCGCCTTCACCACGCACGGACCGATCTGACGCGCGGCCACCTCGGCCTCGATGGGATCCAGCGCCAACCGGCTCTGGGGCACGTCGATCCCGTAGCGAGCCAGCAGGGGCTTGGCGGCATGTTCTTCGAAATTCATCTGCTCTCGTCCCCTTGCCTACTTGCCGTACTTGGACCAATAGGGGCCAAACAGCGCCTCCTCGGACGGCTTGTCCTCGGGGATCGTCGTCACGAGATGCGTGATGTTGACGAACAGCTTCCAGTTCAGGTTGTCGGAGAACGAGTTGGCCTGCCACGTGCCGCAGCCCATCGTCAGCGTGAACGGAAGGCCATTGTCGAACCCGCCGCCGTTGCCGAACGTGTGGGCCTGATTGACCAGCACGCGGACGACGTCGATGTCGCGGGCAAGCTCGCTGGCGTGATCGAGGTCCCGGGTGTGGATGCCGCACGAGTGGCCGCGGCCCTGGTAGTCGAGGATCGCTGTTGTGATGGCCTTGGCGTCGGCGAAATCCTTGGCGCGGTAGACGGTCAGCACCAGCGACAGCTTCTCGCCGGACAACGGGAAAGCCTTGCCGATGCCGGTCTCCTCGGCCATCACGAACCGGCAGCCCCGAGCCCCCTCGCCCAATTCGAACACGTCGATCAGCGCCTCGGGGGCCTGCGCGATGACCTTGCGATTGAGTTGGCCGTTGACCCACAGCCGCTCGATGATGCGCTGGCGCTCGGCGGGGGTCGCCATGTAGCCGCCGACCCGTTTCAAAGCCGCGATGGCCTCGTCGTAGACGGCATCGACGATCACCAACGCATTCTCCGACGAACACGACGTGGCATGATCGAAGGTTTTGGACGCCATGATCTTGGCTGCTGCGTCGTCGAGATCGGCGCTGGCGTCGATGATGACCGGGGAATTGCCCAGCCCCACTCCGAGTGCCGGCTTGCCGGACTCGTAGGCCTGGCGGACATTCTTCTGGCTGCCCGTGCAGACGTTGAGATCGGCTTGCGCCATCAGTTCACTCGTCGTCTCACGCGACACCGGCTGCGGCAGGATCTGCACGAGGTCGGCCGGCAGCCCGATGCGGGCAAGTTCCGCCCGCATACCATCGACCGCAGGCTCCGTGGCGGCCCAGGCGGACGGCGGCGGCGCGATGATGATGGCATTGCCACCCTTCAGCGCCATCATCGCCTTGTTGACCGGCGTGGCTGACGGATTGGTCGAGGGCGTGATGGCGGCAACGACACCGACGGGCTTGGCCCACTTCACAAGGCCCCTCTCGGGCAGTGTCTCGATGATGCCGGTGGACTTCACCCGCAACAGGTCGCGCAGGGTGCCGAACGTCTTGCGCTGGTTCTTGATCACCTTGCTCTCGAGGTGGCCGATGCCCGTCACCTCGACCGCGATCTCGGCCAGCCGTCGTGCGTTCTCGGGCTTGTAGATCGACCAGGCGAGCGCGGTGACGGCCTCGTCGATGCGGGCCTGGCCGCCGCGAGCGATCTGGGCGGCGTAGTCCCGCATAGCGGCCCG
>JBGSQO010000651.1:0-1893 GCA_041738055.1 Filomicrobium sp. | reverse complement strand
CGAGCTGAAGCCCGGCGACCGGCTCATCGTCAACGGCGTCGAGCAGGTCCGCGCTGGCGCGCCGGTGCGGGTCGCCAAACTGCCAGCCAATACCGCGCCGGCCGGGGCGAGACCGCCTGGGGAGATCCGGCAGCCATGATCCGGACGGCCATCGCTCGCCCCATCTCCACCCTGGTACTGATCCTTGGGCTCGCCCTGTTCGGAGTCATGAACCTGGCGCGGCTGCCGGTCGATTTCCTGCCCGACATCACCTATCCGCTGATCAAGCTCTCCATCGCCTGGACCGGGGCGACCCCGGAGGACATCGACCGCAACCTTGCCGACCCCATCGAACGCCAGCTGGCGGCCGTCGATGGGTTGGATTATCTGTCCTCCAGCGCCCTGGAAGGGCTCTATCAGCTCGATGTCAACTTCCGCTACGGCGTCGATGTGGACACCGCCTATCAGGACGCACTGGCCGCCTTCGCGCGCGCGCAGCGCGATCTGCCCGACGACATCGAGCCGGCCATTATCATCAAGGCCGATCCCTCGCAGCTCCCCGTCGTCCAGGTCGCCTTCGAGTCCGAGCGTTTGGACCTGACGCAGCTTCGCACCTGGATCGACAGCTGGCTGACCGACCGTCTGCTGGCCGCCAAGGGCGTGGCCGGCATCGACGTGGCCGGCGGTCTGGAGCGCGAGATCCGCGTACTCATCGATCACGTCGCCCTGGAGAAGTACGGCCTGAGTCTGGACCTGATCGAGCGGCGTCTGCGCGAGGAGAACCTGACCCGTCTGGGCGGACGGGTGACCGGCGCCAACCGGGAGACCATCGTCCGCACCCTGGGCGAATACACCGACCTGGAAACCATCCGGGATATCCTCATCGCCCGCACCGAGGACGGGCGGCTGCGGCTACGCGACATCGCCCGCGTCGAGGACAGCCACGAGGAGGCGCGGCTCATCACCCGGCTCGACGGCCGCCCGGCGGTCAAGGTCAACATCATCAAGCAGGCCGACGCCAACACCGTCGAGACGGTGCGCGCGGTGCGCGCACGGCTCGCCGAGCTGGAGCCGGCCTTCCCGGCCGGCATGCACTACGCGCTGCTGGAGAATCAGGCCGACTACATCGAGAGCTCGATCCGCGGGGTACGCAACACCGTGGTCGAGGCGGCGATCCTGGTTATCCTCACGGTGCTGGTCTTCCTCGGTAGCCCGCGCCAGGTCTTCATCGTCGCCGTGGTCATCCCGATCACGCTGGCGATCAACTTTTTCGTCATGCGGCTCGCCGGCTTCTCGCTCAATATCTTCTCGCTCGGCGGGATGGTGATCGCCATCGGCATCATGCTCGACGCCAGCACCATCGTGCTGGAGAACATCACCCGCCTGCGCCGCGAGCATCCAGAAGAACCGACGGCCGACATCGCCTGGCGCGCCACGCGCGAGGTCGGGGGCGCCATCACCGCCGCCATCCTCGCCTTCTTCGCGCTCTTCCTGCCCTTCCTGCTGGTGTCGGGCATGATCACCCTGCTGTTTCGCGAGCTGGTGCTGATCATCCTCAGCATCATCGGCATCGGTCTGCTCAATGCGCTCTTTCTGGTACCGATGCTCTCGGCGCGGCTAATCAAGGCGACACCGCCGGGCAAGGCCAATCTCAGCGAGCGTCTCAACGACCGGATGCGCCATTATTACGGGCGCAGTCTCGGCTGGGTGCTGCGCCATCGGCTGCCGGTCATCGGACTCTTCATCGCCTTTCTGGTCGGCGGTGTCCTGGCCTTCAAGCAGTCGGGCGGCGAGTTTCTGCCCGCTGTCGACTCGCTCGGCTTTGTCCCGCTCGCCCTTGCACTGGAGCCGGGCGGGGAGCTGTTGCGTCCGCTGGCGGCGGCGGCTATCGGCGGGCTGCTGGCGGCGGTGCTC
>JBGSQO010000640.1:0-5898 GCA_041738055.1 Filomicrobium sp. | reverse complement strand
CACGATCGAGGGCGCGCTCACCATCGTCGCGGAGGGCAAGGAGTCCCTCGACAGCCGCACCGTCGGCGGGGCCGGTGGCCTCATCGCTGGCGCCAGCGCCAAGGCCAACAACGCACTCACCTCGACCGTCTCGACGACATTTGCCGACAACACGGCGACGAACGGGTTTACCGCCGGCAAGGTGTCGGTTGCAGCCCGCCACACCGACGGCCGTGTACTGGCCAATGCCGACGCCCGCGCCGGCTATCTGTTCGGCGCGACGGGCGCCTACGCCACCAACACCGCGACCAATACCGTCAAGGTTGATGTCGGCGACAAGGTCCGGCTCGCCTCGACGGGCGACCTCTTGATCGAGGCCGCCAACCAGGCGACCAAGGCCGCCGATGGCGATGCCGCCTATGCCGCCTCGGGTGGCGTCGCGGGCGGGGCCGCGGCCAAGAGTTCGACCCAGTTCAAGAGCAAAGTCGACGTGCTGATCGGAGCGGCCGATATCCGCACCCTCGACGACAACAGCGTGTTCACCACGAACGACGTCACGATCCGCGCCTACGCCAACACAACGGGCACGGACGTCGCACGCCTTGATACCGGTGGCGCCATCGCGGTCGCCAAGTCCGAGTCGCGCATCCTGGCGGGCACGTCGGGCGACCGCGACCGTACACGCGTTGCCCTCGACAACGGGGCGGTGGTGTGGAGCGAGGATGGCGACGTGGCCATCGGCGCGCGCACCGACGCCAGCATCAATACCGAGTCCAACGCCAAGACGTATGGTCTGGCAGGCGCCGCCGAGGGTACGGCGGAATCGCGCATCTTCGCCGACAACAAGGTCGACATTGCCGGTGGCGCGCGCGTCTATGCCGAGGAGAGCCTCGCCATCCGCTCCGGCGCCGACGACCGCGCCAACAATGCGGTCAGCACGGTCGCGCGCACGCGGCTCTATAACCGCACCGTCATCCCCATCGACACCGACCCCAAGGCGGATGCGGAAAGCAACATCTCCTCGACCATCTCGGCCGGCTCGGGATCGCGCATCAACGCGGTCCGCAACATCGAGCTGACGGCCAACAGTGAGGGCATCGCCGCCGACGGCTTCGGCCGTGGCCAGGACCTCTACCAGGAAGCACTCGCCGCCATCGGGAGCTTCTTCTCCAGCCTGTTCGGCGGCGGTCCGGTGACCATCGAGGATACGTATTCGGGCTCGCACAAGACGGCGACGTCGGAGATCAACCTCACCAACGCCGAGGTCCGCGCCGGCTTCAAGAACAAGCAGGTGCTGGAGATCGCCGAGACGCCTGTTTCAACGGTCTCGCCAAACCCGCTGGACGGCGGCCGCAGCTATCGCAACTACGTGCCGGTCAACGATGCGAGCGGCAATCCGATCCACAGCGAGGGCATCACCTACACCGTCCGCAACGACATCTCGCTGGGCGACACCATCGGCAAGGCCATCGTCGACCTTCAGGCCAAGATCGACGCCTTCTCGGGCGATACCAAGACGAAGCTCGCGCTGCAGAACGACCTGGCCGTCCTGAAGGAGCGCCAGACCAAGCTGGCGGGCGGGGCATCCTCGCTGGCCGGCGTGCTCGTCGACTTCATCATCGTCGACGACGTCACCGCGCGCTCGGGCGACGTCACCATGACGGCGCAGAAGCTCAACGGCTCGGGCACGATCACCGCACCTGGCGACACCAAGATCGAGATCATCAACCACTCGGCCGCGTTCCTGCAGCTCAACGACCTCAGGATCCCCGAGGAGCAGGGCGGGCGCATCTACTTCAACGGCGCCCTCGTCGACAGCAAGGCCAAGCTCGACAGCCTCAATTCCGGCACCTCGACGGTCACGCTCAACTCGACCGCCAACACGACGCCGACGATCAACGTCGTCACCGATTACGGCCGTCGTCCTGGCCAGACCCGGGCCGCCGACCTGATCTCGACGGGCGACGTTTACAATCCATCGGGCAGCATCACCATGGCGACCGAGGGCAATCTCGACGTCTCCGGCGACATCCGCTCGAAAACCGTCTCGCTGTCGGCCGGCAAGGACTTCACCAAGAGCTTCACCTACGGCTTCTTCCACGTGGGCGGCACGCCGCGCGGCCAGTTCTCGAGTCTGGCCACCGCCAATGAGACGGAGACCTATGCGCCGACGGCGACGTCCGCGACCGACTCTTCGTCCCTGGCCAATTACAACTTCACGACCGGCAGTTCGATCGTCGCGGCTGGCGATGTGTACATTTCGGCTGAGCGCATCAACATCAACGGCCTTGTCCAGTCGGGCATCGCCAAGCAATCCGTGCACCTGTCGACAGCGCATGCCAACAAGGTCGCCCAGATCGACGAAGCGTACACGTACTACAAGGCCAACCCGTCGACCAATTGGAACGAGCGCGTAAGGTTCTCGTTCGGAACGTCGGGATGCTTCAACTTCTTCGGCTGCACCAAGACGCGCCGCCAGATCGCCGCCGAGAGCTTCCTCTCGGCGGGCAAATCGGATGCCGCCAACGCCCTCGTCCAGATCATCGACTCGGGCGGCACCAAGACGCTGTTCGAGATCGAATCAGGTGGCAACAGCTTCGTGGCGGGCAATTCTTCGGCGTCCGACATCAACGACAAGGTCAACCACGTCGAGCGACGCATCGGAGCAGCCTACAACGTCCTGACCAAGGAGATCGAGGTCGACAAGGCGGTGGCCGATGGCGGTCGCGTACAGATCTTCGGTGAGCTCCTGTCGACGGGCGGCGGCCAGATCAACGTGCTCGACGGCTTCGCCAGGATCGACATCAAGAACGACACGACGATTCCCGTCGTCCTCGCCGACATCAGCAGCGGCGGCACGGTGCAGGCGACCGAGACCGGCGACGTCGCCAGCGGCCGCAACGGACGCATCCGCTTGATCGATCCGCGCTACCTCGTCAATGATCCGACCGGCCGCAAGGACGCCAGCAACAACCCGTTGAAGATCGCCAAGGTCGTCGACTATGTCCGCGTCGGCGGCTCCGTCGTGGCCTACGACAACGCGACTGTCGATGCGGCGGGCAACCCCAATCATGCGATCACCGCGACCGATGCGGGCGCGCGCACCGCCTCCCATACGCCGACGCCGAGCGCCACCCACTACGGCTGGACGACCGGCCAGGAGGAGCAGGACAAGGACGAGGCGACCTATCGCAAATCCGTGGGCGAAGCCTTCGGTCTCGACCTGGGCGACATCGGCGATCTGCTGTCCAAGGACCCCGACAACCTCTACTCCGACCCGCCGCCCGTCCGGCAGGGCACGCCGACGGCGATCCTCGTTCCCATCGACACCAACGGAGACGGGACCAACGACGCCTTTGGCGAGGTGGAATACCTGACCTCGGGCACCGCCGGCACCTATGGCTTCGAGTTCGAGCGCAAAAAGCTGTCGAGCGAGGTGACCAAGACGACCAACGACTGGTGCTCGGCCTCGGGTTGGATCTTCGGCTGCTTCGAGCGCACCTATCAGACGGTCGTGACGACCAACAATTCCAACCAGCTCTACTATCGCCACAACGTGCCGGCCAACCAGAAGATCGGTCTCGGCTTCCTCGGCTACGACGAGGGCACGGTCAGCATCACCAGCGCGGGCAACATCCATCTGGCCGGCGGCGTCACCAACACCAAGGGCACCACCACCATCACCTCGACGGACGGCAGCATCCTGCAGCGTGCCGGAGCCGCCGTGACGACGGCCGACGTGTTGAACGTGTCGGCGACGAAGGGCCGGATCGGCGGCGAGGGCGCAGTTGCCGCTTTCACCACCGACCTGATGGAGACTGCCACCTCGCGCGTCAACGCGACCGCCGGCAAGGGCTTGGCCATCACTGAGAAGCGCGGCACGCTGCGCTTCGACAATCTCATCGCCGGCACCGGCGACGTGAAGGCCACCTCCGACGGCGCGATCCAGCAGACGACCGCGACGGGCAAGGTGCAAGGCACCAACATCGATCTCATCGCCAAGGCCGGCGCCATCACGTCGACGGCGGGCAGCGTGCGCATCGACACGGGCGCCAGCGCCGGGTCGTTCAACGCCTCGGCGGCCGGCACCATCAACGTGACCGAACTCGACGGCGACTTGCGGATCGGCAAGGTCAAGACCGGCGGCGACGTCACCATCACGGTCACGAAGGGCAACCTGCTCGACGCCAACGCCAACGATGTGCGCGATACCGCAACCGAGGCCGAGTTGCTGGCCAACTGGAACGCCAACGCACTGCTCGATGGCACCGCCGCGCAGGCGAGCCGCGATCTCTCGATCAAGGTCTCGACCGACAAGGCCAAGGCCGACTACGCCTTCTACTGGGCAACCCGCGACACCAACGGCGGCATTTATGACGCCACCTACAGCTTCGCCTTCTCCGCCGACGAGAAGACGGCGATGACGGCCCAGGGCTTCAGCACAGCCGACATCGCCACGCTCGAGAGCGAGAAGACCGCCCTCTATCACAAGCTGCACACCCTCGTCGGCGCCGATCCCAAGAGCGTCAGCTACGTACCGACCCAGATCGTCGTCGCCCGCTACGAGAAGGACGGCAAGGTCGTCGCTCCCTCGACGGCAGGTGCCGTGCGCACGCTCGCAGCGGTGGAGATTTCCGGCGCGGCAACGGGCTATGCCTGGAGCGAGACCGACCTCAAGGCCAGCATCTCGAAGTCGCTGGTCTCGGCGCGCGGCGATACCACCACGGTGATCGAGGACGCCAACATCGAGGCGCGCAATCTGACGATCGACGTCAAGGACGGCCAGATCGGCACCACCACCGGCGAGATCACCATCACCGCCAAGCCCACCGGCCTCACCGATGCCGAGCGCATCGCCCTGGCGGCCGCCGAGCGCGACGACCTCACCTTCAGTGCCGAGGGCGTGAGCCCCGTCTCGGTCAAGGTGGCGCAGCGCGAGGACGTCGACGTGAAGACCTCCGGCAGCCTCGACATCCGCGCCAAGGACCACGTCTTCCTCGGCTCGGAAGAGAGCGACCTCAACATCGTCCGGGCGCAATCGTCCGACAAGGACATCCGCATCAAGACGGGTGGCGCCATCACCAACGCCGACACGACCGGTGCCGCCGTCGTCAAGTCCGCCAACGTCATCCTCGAAGCCGCCAAGGGCATCGGCACGAAGGCCAAGCCGCTGACCGGAGAGATCACCGGCAAGCTGACCGCGCGCTCGCAGGGTGGCGACGTGCATGTCGAGGACCGCAGCGGCGATCTCGACGTCGACTTCGTGTTCGCAGGCGGCGCGGCAGGCCTGACCTCGACGGCCGGCAGTATCCTGGATGCCCGCGCCGACCTCGACCGCAACGTACTGGCGGCCTCGATCGTGCTGGCGGCAAAGTCGAGCATCGGTTCCGCCCTCAACGCCTTCGACTTCGAGGCCACCGGGCTCGTCGACGCGACCGCCACCGACGGCTCGATCTTCCTGCGGGCCAGCGACCTGGCGCTGAAGGTCGGCACCATGACGGCGGCAACTGCCGTCAACCTGCAGACCGTCAACGGCTCGATCGTCGACGGCACCCTGACTGCAACCAGCGGCTCGGTCAGCCTCACCTCGTCAGCCGACATCGGCCTCGGCGCCATCACGGCGGGCGGCAACCTGTCGGCTCTCGCGCTCTCGGGCGTCATCGGCCAGACCGACGGTAAGATCGCATCGGCGAGCGGCACCGTCCTGTTGAAGGCATCGGGCGACATCACGCTGACGGGCATCGTCTCGGGAAGCTCTGCCGCCGACGCCGTGATCGTGCAGTCGCTGACCGGCGCCATCATCGACGGCGGCGATACCAATCTCGACATCGTCGCCAACACGGCCGGCGCCGTCACCACGCTGTCGGCCGTCACCGGCATCGGCAACGGCAACGCGCTGGAGACCCGCCTTGCCACGCT
>JBGSQO010000639.1:0-1616 GCA_041738055.1 Filomicrobium sp. | reverse complement strand
CATGACGGCCCGCGTCAGGCGGAAGATGCGCTTGGCGCGGCGGGCGTCGACAGGGGCGAGGCAGAAGCAGCCGCAGCAGAAGCCCGGCCGGCGCGCGAGATGGAGGGCGAGATGGAATTCCCGGCGGCTGGCGAGCCGGCGTGGAGCATTGGGGTGATCTTCAGGGCTCATACCGTCCCGCCAATGTTTCGACTCTGTGCCTGTTGGGTCGGCGGGACGGTATGGTCTGTCGTTTGCGCCTTCCGACACTCGTTCCGAGAGCCGGCCAGAAGGCGCGGTCTTCCGAGAGGTGTGTCACAACTTCTGCTGGTCAGTATCATACCCTTTTTCCTCCACCCGGCAGCTGATCGGCTGAAAGCGCGAACACCTCGCCGGAACTCCCCTCCGTATCGAGCCAGAAGAAGTCGATATCCGGATAGGAGGCTTCGAGGTCCTCGCGTCCCTGACCGATCTCGACGACCAAACTGCCGCCCGGTTGCAGGTGCCCTGCGGCATTGTCGATGATGGCTCGCACCAGATCGAGGCCGTCGGCGCCGCCGGCATGCGCCATCCTCGGCTCGGCGGCGTACTCGGGTGGGAAAGCGTCGACCGCGTCGTCCGTGACGTAGGGCGGGTTGGCGATGATCAGGTCGAAGCGCTGCTTGGCCAGCTTGCCGAACACATCGGATTTGATGAGCGCGACCCGATCCTCAAGGTCGTAGGCCACGACATTTTCGCGCGCGACGGCGAGGGCATCGGGCGAGAGGTCGGCGGCGACCACGCTGGCATTGGGATAGGCGTGCGCGGCCAGGATCGCGAGGCAGCCGGAGCCGGTGCAGAGGTCGAGCACGCTTTCGATCGCCTCGGCGTCGGCGACGATAGGGGCAATCGCGCCGGAGGTCAGAAGCTCTCCGATGAACGAGCGCGGCACGATCACCCGTTCGTCGACCTTGAAGGCATAGGGGCCGATCCAGGCTTGCCCGGTCAGATAGGGGGCGGGCTTTCGCGTCGTGATGCGTTGGCCGATGATCTCTGCGACGGCGCGGCGCTCTGGCCTTGTGAGGCGGGCGTCGAGCCAAGGTTCCAGCTGGTCGATGGGCAGCGACAGCGTGTGCAGGATGAGGAAGGCCGCCTCGTCGAGCGCGGTGTCGGTGCCGTGCCCGTAGACGAGGCCGGCCGCATTGAAGCGGCTGACGGCAAAGCGCAGCCAGTCGCGCACTGTGTGCAGTTCGTCCAGCCCATCGTCCTTGCTCGCCATGCCCACCCGCTCTCGCTTCAAGCTCACCGTCTGCCCCATACCTCGACCACCGCGGCGCTGGTGGCAAGTACGGCCTTGTCGATGACGCGCGAGCGGGCGCGGATGCGGATCTCCTTCAGCGGCCGGCCGGCGTCACTCAGCGCGACGGGGCCATAGGTGGTTCCTGCGCCGACCCGCGCGCCGACCGAGATCACATGCTGCTCGCCGTTGTCGTAGACGACGCTCATCTGGTTCAAAGTGATGGCGGCCTGGCGGACGGCGACGCGGATCTCCTTGAAGCCCTCCTGGTGGGACCCGAGCGGGATCACGTCGTCGTCGAAGCCGATGAAGCCGGCCGACTGGGCGCCGATCAGCAGCCAGCCGTCGTTGTGGCGCACGC
>JBGSQO010000623.1:0-4304 GCA_041738055.1 Filomicrobium sp. | reverse complement strand
CCGGCGCCGATGTCGTCGGTGCCGAGGAGCTTGTCGAGCAGGTGCAGGGCGGCAACATCAACTTCGACCGCTGCATCGCGACCCCCGACATGATGGGTCTCGTCGGCCGTCTCGGTAAGGTGCTGGGTCCGCGCGGCCTGATGCCCAACCCGCGTGTCGGCACGGTGACGATGGACGTCGTCACCGCCGTCAAGGGCGCCAAGGGCGGCTCGGTCGAGTTCCGCGTCGAAAAGGGCGGCATCATCCACGGCGGCGTAGGCAAGGCGAGCTTCACCGCCGATGCGCTGGTCGAGAACATCAAGGCCTTCGTCGATGCCGTCGTCAAGGCGCGCCCGACGGGCGCCAAGGGCAACTACGTCAAGAAGGTGGCGCTGTCCTCGACGATGGGGCCCGGCATCAAGGTCGACGCGGTAACGGTGATGCCCGTCGTGCAGGTCGGCACTTGAGACTTTGCCCGGTGGCGAAAGCCCCGGGCTTCACGACTTCCGGGTTCGCCCCGGAGGACCCGGCTCGGATGCGCGCGCGTCGCGGATCAGGGCCGGACCTGTCCGAGACTGCAGGTGCCGGTGGGGAAGCCCGCCAGCCTAAGCCCTTCGAGGGCCTGCATGAGATGGGAGACAGCCCGAAGGTTGAGGAGGTTTGCCTCCTACGCCTCCGGATCGGATCTTCTCGGTCGCACCCCCAACGCCATCCGGCTGTCGGGAGGACAGGTCAGAGCGCGTTGCCTCGAGGTCCCGTTTCGACGGGGTCCGGGGCGGCAAGGTGCAACCAGCGGGGCGGGGCCGATAGCGGCGCCAACCCGCAGACTGGGAGAGAACAGTGGATAGAGCCGCGAAACGTGAGCTCGTCGCCGATCTCCACGACGTGTTCAAGGACACGGGCGTGGTGGTCGTTGCCCACTATTCCGGGATGACCGTCGCCCAATTGTCCGACTACCGCCGCCGCGTCAAGGCGGCTGGTGGCAAGGTCAAAGTGGCGAAGAATACGCTCGCTCAGATCGCATTGAAGGACACACCGGCCTCCGGTATCGGCAATCTGTTCAAGGGACCGACCTGCATCTCTTATTCGCAGGACCCGATTGCTGCCGCCAAGGCTGCCGTGGACTACGCCAAGGTGAACGACAAGCTCGTGATCCTCGGCGGCGCCATGGGACGGACCGTCCTCGATGCCAACGCAGTGAAGGCACTCGCCACGCTGCCGTCTCTGGACGAGCTCAGGGCCAAGCTGATCGGCCTCCTCAACGCGCCGGCGACCAAGATCGCCCGCACCGTCAAGGAGCCGGGCGCCCAGCTTGCTCGCGTCATCCAGGCAAAGGCCAGCGCGGAGGAAGCCGCGTAGGGCCGGGCACGAGCATAACCGTTCGCCAGGGCGCAGCGTCGCTGCTGGCACATCCGAACTGATCAAAGATTCGAACCGAGAAGGAACATTCACATGGCTGATCTGTCCAAGATCGTCGACGACCTGTCGTCGCTGACCGTCCTCGAGGCCGCTGAACTGGCCAAGATGCTCGAAGAGAAGTGGGGCGTGTCGGCGGCTGCCGCCGTTGCCGTCGCTGCGGCTCCGGGTGCGGCTGCTGCCGCTGCCCCGGTCGAGGAGCAGACCGAGTTCAACGTCATCCTGGTCACCGCCGGCGACAAGAAGATCAACGTCATCAAGGAGGTCCGCGCCATCACCGGTCTCGGCCTCAAGGAGGCGAAGGATCTCGTCGAAGCCGGCGGCAAGACCGTCAAGGAAGGCGTGTCCAAGGACGAGGCCAACAAGCTCAAGAAGCAGCTCGAGGACCAGGGCGCGAAGGTCGAGCTCAAGTAAGCTCGGTCGTTATCACGACGCTCGGGGCTGCCGCTGTCCACCGAATGGGTGGCGGCGGCCCCGGCAGACGGTTCTCCGGAGGCGCCGGGCGGTCGGAAACGGCCGGCTCCAGCGTCTCCGGTGAGCCGTTTCTAGGCAACCGCACGATCGGCAGGTCCGACGCGGCGGACGCGCCGACGGGGCCGGTGGCAGGTCCCGCCCGGGTGGCGACGAGAGTTTTGGCGCAGGGCTCCGGCCCGCGCAGCGGAAAGAGCAGTATGCCGAGGCCCTCTGGCCTCGTGCGACAAAATACGAGGAACGGTGAATGGCTGAGACGTTCAACGGTCGCAAGCGCCTTCGCAAGAAGTTCGGGACCATCCGGGAAGTCGCCCCGATGCCCAACCTCATCGAGGTGCAGAAGGGCTCCTACGACAAGTTCCTGATGGTCAAGGAGCCACCCGGCGGTCGTCCGTCCGACTACGGCTTGCAGGCCGTGTTCAAGTCCGTGTTCCCGATCTCCGACTTCTCCGGCAAGTCGACGCTCGAGTTCGTGCGCTACGAGTTCGAACCGCCGAAGTACGACGTCGACGAGTGCATGCAGCGCGATCTCACCTATTCCGCGCCGCTGAAGGTCAAGCTGCGTCTCATCGTGTTCGATATCAACGAGGAGACGGGCTCCAAGTCGATCAAGGACGTCAAGGAGCAGGACGTGTTCATGGGCGAGATGCCGCTCATGACGCTCAACGGCACGTTCGTCGTCAACGGCACCGAGCGCGTCATCGTCTCCCAGATGCACCGCTCGCCGGGCGTGTTCTTCGACCATGACCGCGGTCGCACGCACGCCTCCGGCAAGCTGCTGTTTGCCGCCCGTATCATTCCCTACCGTGGCTCCTGGCTGGACTTCGAGTTCGACGCCAAGGACATCGTTTATGTGCGTATCGATCGCCGCCGCAAGCTGCCGGTGACGACGCTGCTCTATGCGCTGGGTCTCAACGACGAGGAGATCCTGTCGATCTTCTACGCCCAGATCGTCATCAAGGAGAGCAAGCGCGGCTGGAAAATGCCGTTCGTGGCGGAGAAGTGGCGCGGCGTCACACCGCTCGCCGATCTGCTCGATGCGAAGTCCGGCGATCTGATCGTCAAGGCCGGCGACAAGATCACGGCGCGGAAGGCGCGCGAGTTCGCCGAGGGCGGCCTCAAGGAGGTGCTCGTCGCCGCCGAGGACCTGGCCGGTAAGTACCTCGCCCAGGATATCGTCGACATGGAGACCGGCCGCATCTATGCGGAAGCCGGCGCCGAACTCGATCCCAAGCTGCTGGCCGAACTGCGCGATCAGAAGGTCAAGGAGTTCCCGATCCTCGACATCGACCACGTCAACGTCGGTGCCTTCGTCCGCAACACCCTCGCCCTCGATAAGAACGCCAACGAGGAAGAGGCGCTGATGGACATCTACCGGGTCATGCGGCCCGGCGAACCGCCGACCGTCGAGGCGGCCACGAATCTGTTCCACGGCCTGTTCTTCGACAGCGAGCGCTACGACCTCAGCGCCGTCGGCCGCGTCAAGATGAACATGCGCCTGACGGAACTGTCGGACTACGAACCGGCCGAGGACGCGGTGCGGGTCCTGCGCAAGGAGGACATTCTCGCGGTCATCCGCACGCTGGTCAACCTGCGTGACGGCCACGGCGAGATCGACGACATCGACAACCTCGGCAACCGCCGCGTGCGCTCGGTCGGCGAGTTGATGGAGAACCAGTACCGCCTGGGTCTCCTGCGCATGGAGCGCGCGATTAAGGAGCGCATGAGCTCGGTCGACATCGACACGGTCATGCCGCAGGACCTGATCAACGCGAAGCCCGCAGCAGCCGCGGTGCGCGAGTTCTTCGGCTCCTCGCAGCTCAGCCAGTTCATGGACCAGACCAATCCGCTGTCGGAGATCACCCACAAGCGCCGCCTGTCGGCGCTCGGTCCGGGCGGTCTGACGCGCGAGCGCGCCGGCTTCGAGGTGCGCGACGTGCATCCGACGCACTACGGCCGTATCTGTCCGATCGAGACCCCCGAAGGCCCCAACATCGGCCTCATCAATTCGCTGGCGACGTTCGCCCGCGTGAACCCCTATGGCTTCATCGAGGCGCCCTACCGCAAGGTCGTGAACGGCAAGCCGACCGATGACGTGGTGTATCTGTCGGCGACCGCCGAGATGCGCCACCATGTCGCCCAGGCCAACGTGCTGGTCGACGAGTCCGGCCATCTGGCCGAGGACCTCGTCATCGTGCGCCACCAGGGCGACGTGATGCCGGTGCCGCGAGATCAGGTCAGTCTCATGGACGTGAGCCCCAAGCAGCTCGTGTCAGTGGCTGCCGCGTTGATCCCGTTCCTGGAGAACGACGACGCCAACCGCGCCCTCATGGGCTCGAACATGCAGCGGCAGGCCGTGCCGCTGATCAAGGCCGAGGCGCCGCTGGTCGGCACCGGCATGGAAGAAGTCGTGGCCCGCGACTCGGGCGCTGCGATCG
>JBGSQO010000578.1:0-3583 GCA_041738055.1 Filomicrobium sp. | reverse complement strand
CGGGTCCGCTGACGGCGCGCACCGCTGCGGCTGGCCGGAGTTGAAGTGCCGGGGCTCACGCCGCCCCGCACCCCGCGCAGCCGGAGGCTGTTTACCCTGACTTGGGCGACCGGCCTGCCAGGAGTTCCGGGTAATGGTTCCAAGGGCTTAGACCTTGGGTAGGGCGTCGAGGGGGCAAAGCCCCTTCGCACTTCACTTGGCCACCCGCTCGACGTCGCTCAGCCCCGCCGCGGGATCAACTGCCGGTACAGCGTGATCGTGGCCGGCAGGATCACCAACTGGGCGAAGAGCGACGAGGCGAGACACACCGCCGAGAGTTGCCCGAACAGCCGCAACGACGGCAAGTCCGACAGCATCGTGACGCCGAGGCCCAGCGCCAGCACGATGGTCGTCAGCACGACCGCCGGCCCGATGTGGTGCACCGTTGCCTTCAAAGCCGCCTGATGCGTGCCGGGCGCGCCGCCGAGCCGGTCCTCCTCCAGCCGGAAGCGGTTGAGGAAGTGGATCGTCGAGTCGATGGCGAGCGAGAACGCCACCGTAATGGCGATGATGGAGGCAAACTGCATGCCCTCACCGAACAGCCATAGCAGCGCGCCGGTGGCGAAGATCGGCAGCAGCGACGGCAGAATACTGGCGACCCCGACCAGCACCGAGCGCAAGGCGAGTGCCAGGAACACGAAGATCACGAAGATATCGCCGACGAGCCCCCAGTTGAGTTCCGAGATCAGCGTCGCCGACGAGCGCGCGGCAATCGCCGGCAGTCCGGTGACGGCGATCTCGTAGCCCGGATAGGCCGTCCGGATCGGCCTCAAGGCGCGGTCGATCTCCTCGACCAGCGGCAGGATCTGGCTGGCATCGACATCGGGCAGCCGCGCGGTGACGAGCACAGAGCGCTCATCCTCCGAGATGAAGCGGCGGACCAGATGCCCCGGCAGGATCGAGACGTATTTCTTGAGCGTCTCCACTCCACCTTCGCCCGCCTCGGCGAGCCAGCGCCGCAGACTGTCCAGCGACCACACATTGCCGAGCCCGGCCCGGGTCTCCAGAACATTATGCGCGTCGGCGATCAGGGTGAGCGTGCGCTCGTCGTAGAGGTTCGGCGCCGTCCCGTCGGCTGCGGTCTTTTCGGGCAGGCGGATCATGACGTGAACCGGATTGGCGCCCGTCAGCTTCTGGTCGAGGCGGGCAGACCCGGCGAGGGCCTGCTCGCGGTCGGGCACCTGATCGGCGAGGCGGTAACGCGGCTCGAGCTGGCCGTAGGCATACCCGGTCGCCGCCACCGCCAAGATGCCGACAAGTGTCAGCAGGACGGGGTGGCGCGCGCTCAGGGAAGCAATGGCATCCGTCGTCCGCTGCAGCGCGCCGACGCCACCCTTTTCGTCCTCGGGATGGGCCAGCGGTTCGGTTTCGCGACGCACCAGCAGGGCGGCCAGCGTCGGCACCACGACGGCCACCGCGATATAGGAGATGGCAACCGCCAGAAGTGCTGCTTGTCCAAAAGTGCGGATCAGCGCCGACTGGGCCAGCGACAGCGACAGGATGGCAATGCCGGCGTTCATCGCCGTCAGCAGACAGGCGGGTGCGACGTCGCGGACGGCCTCGCGGGCAGCCGTGATGCGATCGACGCCCGCGATGATCGAGCGGCGGATGGCGAACACAAGGTGCATGCTGTCGGAAAAGCCCTGCACCAGGATCAGCGGCGTGATGACGTTGATGAACAGGTTCAACCGGTAGTCGAGCCCGCCCAGCACGCCGAGCGTCCACAGAATGGCGATGGCGGGACCCGCCACCGCGATGAGCGTGAGCGACAGCCGCTGGAAGAAAAGGTAGGCGACGAGGAAGCCCGCCAGAAAGCCGAGTCCGTTGTAGATGAACCGGTCGCGCTCCACCGCGTTGCGGATCTCGAGCTGCATGACCGGCGCCCCGGTCAGCTTGCTCGTGAGGCCGGCAGGCGCCAGGGTTGCAGCAGCCGAGGACCGGATCGCCTCTATCACCGGACCCGCGCCCACCTCGGACACGACCTTGCGGTCGAGCGATATCACGATGAGCGCCAGCTCCCCGTCTTCCGACAGGAACTTGCCCTTGACGATGTCGTTGGCCTTCAGCCGCGCCACGAGCGAGCTGAACTCCTCCCCCTCGGGCGGCAGCGTGTCCGGCACGATCGGCGGCGGATAGCCGGTCTGATCGGGCTTATCGCGCGCCGACAGCATGGAGACGAGACCAGCGACGCCATCGGCGAGTTGCAGGTCGATGGTGGTTGCCGCGAACGCTTCCAGACCCTTGCGGGTCAACAAGGTGCGCCCTTCGACCACGACCAGCACGTCGTACTCGCTCGAGGGAAACAGCCGGTCGATGGCCTCGTACTGGGCGAACTCGGGCGTATTGGTACGGAACAGCTCCGACAGGCTGTCGTCGACCTTGAGCCGCATGACCCCGAAGACCGCCAGGACCGACAGCGCGACGATCAGCAGCGCCGAAAGGAGCGGAACCCGCAGCGCCAGGAGCCCGAGCTTGTCGAGTCCCAGCGAGAAGCGGAACGAGCGTTCCGGCCCGGCGTCTCCTGCCGGAGTCTCCATGATCTCTCCCCCTCGCCCTGCACCATTTTTGGGCGGCGCTCCCCAGGCAGCGTCGCCGGGCCGGATCGTCGCATCCCAGGGCGGAGGGGTGCAAGCACCGCGATTGCCCAATCTCGTGTCGTGATCGCGAAATTCGTCTCATTCTGCAGCGCGCTCGTAACGAATTTCGCGATCTGAACGACACGAGCGATATCAATCATCTAGTGTGATTCAGACCGAGAAGTCCGCCTCTCGACCTCGCTGAAAAGTATGCAGCGGACTTCTCGGTCATCACACTAGCCATGAATTCCATGCCCGACCCGTCCAGCCTGCGACGTCGTGTCATGAACAGGACGGTGACGCTGCGGCGCCAAGCCCGTCGCCCCGCCGCGAAAGGCGATTGACGAAAACCTTGATCCATTCGAATTTATGAATGTAAGAGCAGCGTCTCGCGCCGGGTGCTGATCGGCGCTAGCATCGTGCGTCGTCTCGATGGCACTGACGCTGCTGCTGCCTGACTTGAACCAACCACAACACCCAGGGGAGACATCCATGGCCGACAAGACACTCGACGCAAAGGGCCTCAACTGCCCGCTGCCGATCCTCAAGGCGAAGAAGGCGATCGGCGACGTGCCGAAGGGCGGCACGCTCGAGGTGCTCTCCACCGATCCCGGCTCGGTTGCCGATTTCGACGCCTTCTGCCGCACGACCGGCAACACGATGGTCGAGAAGACCGCCGACGGTGGCGTCTATCGCTTCGTAATCCAGCACACGTCCTGAACCGGCTCGACGTGCAGACTTCAGGGGGTCGGCTCGCCGTTGCGCAGCCGGCCCCTTTGTTTTCCGGATCGTGGTGTTCGGGATCACGCACCGGAGCCAAAGACTGTTTCCCACCGCGCCGCAAATGTGCCGCAACCCGGCCCTAACCGTTGCGCTCGGGCGGGACGATCCATCGGGGTCTGCCTTCTCGTCCATGTCCCCGCGCGAGCCCAGGCCTCGGCCCGGCGCGCCGCACCAGCGACGAGCAC
>JBGSQO010000446.1:0-2104 GCA_041738055.1 Filomicrobium sp. | reverse complement strand
CTGCCATCGTCGGCGGCGTCGTGGCCGGCGCGCTGATCGCTGGTGCGGCCAGCGCGCACGCTCGCGAGCCTCGCCGTGATCACTACTATGAGCGGTCTTATGAGCCGAGCCAGTGCGAGCGCTGGCACTACAAGTGCAACTACGGCCACGACTGGGCCTGCCGCAAGTTCTACCGCTACTGCGATTGATCGAGACGGCCACGCGCTGCCCCCCGGCGATCTGGCCCACCTCGGTTACCGCTTACAGGCAGGGTGTCTCGGCAACGAGGCACCCTGTTTGCGTAGTGGAGGCTGCACCTTTCAGCGGGGGCGTCCGGTCGGGAGGGCGCGTGAGGATGCGACTTGCCCCCCCTCGATGGCGCCCCCCACTATCCCTTCGGCAGCACGCGGTCTTGGACGCCGAGGCCGGAGAGCAGCGGGCGCTTGGAGGAGATCACGTGTGTGTTGACGCCCGCCCAGCCGATCTCGCCGGAGAGCCGGCCGTATTCGATCTTCGGGCAACGGTTCATCACCACTCGGAGGCCGGCCGCTTCGGCGAGGACTGCCGCCGCATCGTTGCGCACGCCGAGCTGCATCCAGACGACCTTCAACTGCAACTGGTCCTTGAGGCGAACGGCCTCGTTGACCACCTCCGCTGCGGCCTCCGAATTGCGGAAGATGTCGACCACGTCGACGGGCGCCGGCACATCGGCGAGCGTCGCGTAGGTCATCTGACCCAGGATCTCTTTGCCGGCGTGGCCGGGATTGACCGGGTGCACGACGAAACCCTTAAGCAGCAGGTACTTCATGGCGAAGTAGCTCGGCCGGCTGGTGTTGGGCGAGGCGCCGACGAACGCGAACACGCGCGCCCCGCCCAGGATCTCGCCGATATAGTCGTCGCTGTAGGCATCTTGGTTCATGGCGCGGGTGCCTTCGGAAGCTGCGGGCGGCCGTGCTTGTCGAACGGCCAGAAGGGGTTGTGGGCGACCTCCCAGAGGTGGCCGTCCGGGTCGGCAAAGTAGCCCGAATAGCCGCCCCAGAACACCTCTTGCGCCGGCTTGACGATCACCCCGCCCTTGGCCGCCACCTCCGCCAGCACGGCGTCGACCTCGGCGCGGGCAGCCACGTTGATCGCTTGCGCGACGCCGCGAAAGCCCGAGCCGTCGGCAGGGACGTGCGCGTCGTCCGCCAGCGGCGCGCGGCCGAACAGGGACAGGATGACGCCGTTCATGTCGAAGAAGGCGACCTTGTCGCTGTCGAACGGGGCGGCGATCCACCCGAGCCCCTCGTAGAAGGCGCGGGCAACATCGGCGACGCCGAGCGTGATCAGTGTGAGGCGTTGGGGGATCATAGGTTTGAATCTCTTGGAAGACTTCGCTTCGCGAAGCGGGGCTGTTTGCCACTGCGTGATGAGTTTGATTCCAGAGACGGCGCTTGCTGAGAGCAGTAAAGTGAAAGTGAAGCGCGGGGGGGCTTTGCCCCCTCGACCCCCACAAGGGTCTTGGACCCTTGACCCGCTACCGGGAGTTCCTGGCACGCTCGCTGCTCCAAGGGGCAGGCAAACAGGCCTCGCCTGCGCGGGGTCCGGGGCGGCGTGAGCCCCGGCACTTGACTAGTGGCCCGTCGTCATCGGCCCGCTCAGCAGCCCGACCACACCGGCGGCCGCTTCTCGATGAAGGCGCCGATGCCTTCTTCTGCGTCGCGGTGCATCATGTTCTCGACCATGACGCGGGCGGCATAGTCGTAGGCTTCCGACAGGCCCAACTCCAGCTGGCGGTAGAACGCTTCCTTGCCGATCGCGCCCGTCGCCTGAGACTTCGATGCGATCACGAGCGCCATCTCCAGAGCCGCGGGCAGCGGCTCGGCATCGTCGATCGCGCGATTGACGAGGCCGTAGTCGGCTGCCGTCCTGGCGTCGATGATGTCGCCGACGAGTAGCATTTCCATCGCCCGCTTGCGCGGGATGTTGCGCGACAGCGCGACCATCGGCGTCGAGCAGAACAGCCCGATATTGACGCCGGGCGTGGCAAAGCGCGCGTCCTGGCTCGCCACCGCCAGATCGCAGCTCGCCACCAATTGGCACCCGGCGGCAGTGGCGATGCCGTTCACCGCGGCGATCACCGGCT
>JBGSQO010000445.1:0-4588 GCA_041738055.1 Filomicrobium sp. | reverse complement strand
CCATCCGCTCCACGACCATTTCCCGCCACGGGGCGTCGGCCGGCGAATCCTGCAGCAGCGCCGCATAGGCCGCCTGCGCCTCGACCCGCTTGCCGTCCTGTTCCTTGGCGAGCGCCAGCCAGAACCGTGCTTCGACCTGTTGCGGATCGAGCGCCAGCGCTCGCTCGAAGGCCTTGCGCGCCGGCTCGGTAACGATGCCGCTCTCGGCCATGATCGTTGCTTCACCAAATCCGGTCAGGCGGGCGACACTCTCGCCGTTGAGCCGCAGCGATTGCCCAAATGCATTGGCGGCCTCCGCGAAGCGATCCATGCGCAGATAGATCGGCGCGATCACCTCCCAGCCGCGGCCGTCTTCCGGCTGCGCGCGCAACTGCGCCTCGACCCGCCCGATGAGATCGGTCACCGAGGCTTCCTGCGGCGGCTTGGCAAGACGCGTGCTCAGAGGTTGTCCTGGCAGCGTCGGCGCCCCCACGCCCAGGTAGATCCCGATGGTCAGGAGAGGCACCAGCACGGCGAGCCCGATGGCCCAGGCTTGGCGATGCACACCAACCGGACCGGCCTCCTTCACCGTCTCGTCTGCAACCTCAGCGCGCCGGATCAGTCGGCGCGCCAGTTCGGCCCGCGCGGACGTTGCTTCTGCTTCCTCGATCAGACCGCGGTCGCGATCGGCATCGATTTCAGCCAGCTGATCGCGATACACCGCCAGATCGGCCTCGCGGGCGAGGATCTGCCCACCCGTTCCCGACGTCATCGGTCGCGTCAGGACCGCAACGACGATCGCAGTCAGAACCGCAAATGCTATCCAGAGGACCATGGTTCATCCGAACATCCACCACCAGCCTGTTGGATAGTGACAGGGTGCGGCCCTGACAAGGCCCACGTCGGCGGCCGGTCGGTTGTGTCGCGGCGTAGGCTCGAGCCGGCAAGCCTCAGCTCACGTTGCTCCAGGTGCCATCTGGGTTGCGGCAGGCCGTGCCCCGCATGGTCTCCGGCCGACCGCTGATGTAGACCGTGTGGGTGAAATCGCGGCAATCGCGCTGTGCCCGGCGATAGGGCTTGCTCGGCACGACTTCGCCGTAGCGACCGCTGTCGGGGTTGCGCCATTGACGCGGCGTGCCGGACTGCCCCGTCTCCAGCGCGGCGAATTCGGCCTGCTGGGCGAGCATGCGGTCCTGGTCGTCGAGCGACTTGCCGATCGTATTGCCGACCACGCCGCCGATGAAGGCGCCCGCAACCGTCGCCAGCACCTTGCCGGTTCCCTTGCCAACCTGATTGCCGAGGATGCCGCCAGCGACGGCGCCCACTGCGGTACCGGTATCGGCCTTGGTGATGCCGTTGGGCCCGCATGCCGCCAGCGCTAAGCTACACGTCGCGACAGCAAAGACCACCGATCGGACCATTTCCATCCCCTTGCCCGTCCATCGCCCGTCCGGCGATTTCGACGTCTGATCGCCCCGCAGCGCAAACCCGTCTGGCCCGATGCCAGGGGCGGAAGCTCACGCTGCACACATATCTCTACGATACGACGGGAGATTCGGGCGAAAGTTCGGCTGTGCAAGCCGGCGTTACGGTGAAGCTGATGTGAAGTGATCCCTTGCGGCCTCATGCCGCCGGCAGTTCGAGGCGCGCCTTCAAGCCGCCCATGTCCGATCGCTCCAGAGCGAACGATCCACGATAGGACTGGGCGAGATCGATGACGATCGACAGCCCGAGCCCTGACCCCGGCTTGGTCTCGTCGAGCCGCATCCCGCGCTTGCCGATGCGGCTGAGTTGTTCGTCGGAGAGACCCGGACCATCGTCCTCCACTAGAACTTCCAGTCGGCGCGGACCCGTGCGCTGATCTTGCGGGGCCATGCCGACCGTCAGCCGGACGGTCGAACGCGCCCACTTGGCGGCGTTGTCCACGAGGTTGCCGAGCATCTCCTCGAGATCCTGCCGCTCGCCCTGGAAGCGATAGATGTCAGGGCAATTGACCTCGATCTTGATGCCCTTGTCCTGATGAATGCGCTCTAACACCCGCACCAGTGGCTCGACAACCGGGCGCACCGGCGTGACCCGGCCGATCACGCCAGCGCGTGCCGCCATGCGCGCCCGGTCGAGGTAGTGATTGATCTGATCGCGCATGATGCCGGCCTGCTCGACGATCTTGGCGCCTGCCGGGTTCTTCTGCCCGTCGGCTTCGTTGAGGATCACGGCCAGCGGCGTTTTCAGGGCATGGGCGAGATTGCCGACCTGGGTGCGCGCCCGTTCGATGATCGCCTGGTTGGAGCCGATCAAGGCGTTGAGTTCGTCACGCAGCGGTTCGATTTCGAAGGGCACGACCCCTTCCAGCCGCTCGGCCTGCCCCGATCGGATATCGGTCAAGGCCTGTTCCAACTGCCGCAACGGCCGCAATCCAAAGCGAACCTGAATCAGGGTCATGGCCACGAGGCCGAGGCCCGCGAGCGCCAGCGCCGTCGTCAACCGCAGGCGGAAATTGGCGACAGCTGCCTCGAACCACTCGAGCGGTCCGGCCACCAGAACCGAGTAGCGCGGTGCGTCCGCGTGGGCGCCCAAGGCATGCACCAGTTCGACGATGCGAACCGGTTTGCCGTCAGGGCCGACGTCGTTGCGCCAGCGCATGTTGGTTTCGGGGTCTTCCGGATAGCCCAGCCGGAATGGCGATGCCAACTCGGCCGTGGCTAGAGAGGGCGAGCGCAGCACCGGACCGCCGGCGGCATCCAGCGGCGCGATCTGCCAATACCATCCCGAATGCGTGACTTCGAACAGCGGTTCGTAACGGTTCTCGGGCGGGACGAGCCGGTCGGCTTCCGTCAGGATGCTGTCCACGGCAATCGACGTGACGAGCTTCTTGAGCTGCACGTCGAAGTTCGACTGAAAATCGGCCTTATACAACTCATAGATCAGCAGGCCCGCGAGCGGCAGGACGATCATCGTCCACACAGCCGACGCGGCAAACAGGCGGAACGCCAGGGAATCAAGCCGCATTGCCGTCCGTCGAGATGCGGTAGCCGAGGCCCCTGACGGTCTCGATGAGATCGACCGGGATCTTCTTGCGCAGGCGCCCGATGAAAACTTCGATCGTATTCGAGTCCCGGTCGAAATCCTGATCGTACATATGCTCGACCAGTTCGGTGCGCGAGACGATTTTGCCGCGGTGGTGCATCAGATAGGCCAGCAGGCGATATTCGTGCGAGGTCAGCTTGATCTGCTGGCCATCGCAGCTCACCCGCGCCGACTTGGTATCGAGCCGCAGCGGCCCGCATTCGATCTCGCTCTTGGCGTGGCCGGCCGCCCGCCGCATCAGGGCACGGACCCGGGCCAGCAGTTCTTCCATATGGAACGGCTTGGCGAGATAGTCGTCGGCGCCGGCGTCCATACCCTGCACCTTGTCGCTCCAGCGATCCCGCGCGGTTAGGATCAGCACCGGCATCAGCTTGTTGGAGCGCCGCCATTGCTCGAGGATGGAAATGCCGTCCATCTTGGGCAGGCCCAGATCGAGGATGATCAGGTCGTAGGGCTCCGTGTCGCCGAGGAAATAGCCGTCCTCGCCGTCCAGGGCCTTGTCCACCGCGTACCCGGCTTCACCCAGCGCATTCGCCAGCTGGCGGTTCAGGTCGGCATCGTCTTCGACAACGAGGATGCGCACGGCGTCCTTGCTCCATGGAACGGCGCCCCGGCCGGGCGCGTTCCCGCATTATAGCCGCAGCGTGCCGATTGCATAGACCATCGGCGAGGGCGAGCCGCTGGCCTCACCGCAGGGCCGCAGCCCCGAGGGTCGTGGGAGCAGCCTTTTTACGCTCGGGAGCCGCGGGGCCGTCGAAGGGCTGGCGCGCGTCAACGGTCATTGCGACCAGCCGACCATCCGGTCCGCTGACAACGAGCCTGTAAACCCGCTGATCCCCCTTCCGGCACAACATCGCCTGCACAATCTGCCCGATGCCGTTGGCTTCCGCCAGCTTGGTCAGGCCCGCGACCGTCGTCAGGCCCTCGCGCTCGACGACGGCTGCTGCTTCCGACCAGTCGCGCAGGCAACTCTCTTGAGCGGCATTGGCCGGGGACGACGCCAGGAGCCCGATCAATGCGCCCAGGCTGAACGGCAGCACTGACCCGATACGACGAAGCCTCCTCATGCGCCGCCTCCCTCAACTTGCCATCGCTAGTGCAGGTTGCCCGAAATCTCTTGAATTTCGCCTGAACAGACTATGGCAGCCTTGTGTCGACTACAACTTCAGAACGAGGTTGCGCCGTTCGAGCGGCTGGCTGGCCCGGACGCGGCCGAGAATCGTCATCACCGTTCCCATGAGCGCGGCCATCGCCTGAAGGGCGGCCAGGGTCTCCGTGCCCACCTGACGGACCGTTTCACCGTCGAGGCTGAGGCCGAGTGCGGGGCCGAGGACCGGCAGCACGGCCGCCGCCGCCGTCGTCAACGCCCCCCAGATGGTCAGGGAATGGCCCCACCATTTGGCTTGCGGGTTCACCGTCGTGGTCGTCGTGCTGGTGGTCATCTCGACATCTCCTGGTGGGGGGATTGATGGGGACGGCCGCGCCTGCCGAGCGATCTCGGTGGCCTTGGCCAGCGTGGCCT